>CAIMFA010000526.1 GCA_903840185.1 uncultured Lentisphaeria bacterium
ATTCGATGTCCGCAGTTTACGCAGTTTCATATATTCCCTGATGGCTTTTACCGCCGGGCCGCCAAGGGCGCATAAACGCTCTTTCTTGCCTTTGCCTTTAAGTTTGGCAATATCGCTGATCAGATCAACGTCGCCAAGATTGAGGCTTACGGCTTCATTGATACGCAGTCCGCCGCTGTAGATGACTTCGATCAGCGCGGCGTCGCGGGCACCGGCGAAAGCGGCTGAATCGTCGTCTTTGGCCGTGCCTGACTCCGCGGCGTTTTTCCAGTACAGTACCGGAGCGTCCGCCAGGCCGGAGACCTGGTCAACCGACATGAAACGCGGCAGATTGCGCTCTTTCCGGGGCGAATTCAAGCCGGAAAACGGATTCTTTTCGACAATATCCTCCCGCACCATAAAACGGAAGAAAGAGCGCATGGCGGAGATTTTGCGTAGAACGGAAGTTTTTGCCAGCCCGATTTTCTGGAGTTCCACAACCAGGCTTCTGGCGGTGAAAACATCCACTTTCTTCCAATCCTGAAAATCCGTTTCCTTCGGATACATTAACTGGACGAATTGCGCTATATCCTGGCGGTAGCTTTCAATCGTATGATCGCTCGCCTGGCGTTCATGGGTCAGGTATTGCAGAAATGATTCAACCGGATTCATGAGAGTTTCTCTGTTATTTCAATTGTTTTTTGCTGGTTTAATATTACGTTAATATCACATGATATTCAAATTGAACAGTAAAATTATAATTACATATAAAGAGGAATTTATATTTTATGATTAAAATGTTGAACATTATTCTAGGCGCGGCGATGATTTCGTTGAGCGCAGCCGGCGCGGAAACACAGAAACCTCAGGCGGCGGCACCGGCGCAGCCGGTCAAAGGCGCGGTTAAGGCTGCGGCGCTGAATGTCCGGGTCAAACCCGGTCCGCACTTCTCCGCAGTATCCAAACTCAAACGCGGTGACGATGTCGCTGTGCTGCGGCAGATGAAAGACTGGTACGAAATCGTGCTTCCAGCCGATGCGTCGGTCTGGATTGCGACTTCACAGTTGAAAGACGGTAAAACGCTTTCAGAATCGAAATTGAGAGCCGGACCGGGAGTGGCTTTTGAAGCTTATACCAATACAATCCCCGCCGGGATCGAAGTAAATATTCAGGACAAAAGTAAGCCTGACTGGATAAAGATCGCCGCGCCTTCGACTTTGACCGGATGGGTCAGTAAAACTCTCATCAATGTCAGCGTCGAGGACGCGAAGAAACTTGAGGCTGATGCCGCCGCCGCTAAACCGGCGGATGCTAAAGATGTAAAAGACACGGACAAGAAGGATGCCGCCGCCGTTGCCGCCAAGCCGGATGATAAGAAATCGGCAGTTGCAGATAAGGATAAAACCAGTGATAAAGAGAAAGCTGCTACTAAAGAAAAAACACTGCCGTTTATCGCCGACAGTGATAAAAACGTAACGCTCGAAGGGGATATTTATCCTCTGGATAAGAAAGCCGCGGTTTATGTGACTCACGCTCTGTTCAAACCGCAGAAAAATGGTGATCCGGTTCTCGTGTGCTATCTGCATGCCTCTAAGCTGAGCTTAGCGCCATGGAATGAAAAGTCTGTTCAGATCAAGGGCAAGCAGCGCATGGTGAGAAAATGGAAGACGCCTGTAGTTGAAGTAGAGAAAGTGACTGCGCAGCTTCAAGGAAATTAATCATCCCAGGGCGGGCTTTGCCCGCAACCCAAAAGTCAGGGATTCAGGAGTCAGAATTCAGGAGTCAGGAGTCAGAGTAAAGCGGTATTACGGCATTACAGCTTAACGGTATTACAGTCAAACCGTCAAACCGTCAAACAGTGAAACCGGAAAGCAACAGCCAGGAGCAGGAAGTCAGAATGAACAGCAGGGGGAGAATATCCAGGATTAACAGCCACTCAAGGAGATTTCTGATGAAAAGACTTCTAGTTTTTTGCGCGGCAATTTTGGCCGGCACGGCTTGTACTGCTTTTGCCGCGGAACCAGCTTTGAAAATTGATAAAAATGATGAATCTCTGATTCAGGAACTGCGTTTATCGCCGGAAAAATATTTATTGAAATATGTTTCGCTGAAAGTTAAATTTCTTGCGTATAAGACTAACCTGCCTCGGGTAGCAACTGCCTCGGGGATGAAGCATGACACCTACTTGTGTCTGAATGTTCATCCGGCGCCTTTAGATGTTTTAATGTTGAAGAAAGGCGCAAATCTTGAGATGAAGCGGGGAACTGAGTTTACATTATATTGCAGAGTGATGAAATTTAATACCACTAGGAAAGTAGAATATTATCTGCTGGTTGACCGTATTGACTCGGAAGAGAAGTCGGATGAAAAAGCCGGCGGCGACGGCAAGGATGCTAAGAAGGCCGGTAATTGAGTTGAAAAAGTAACTCTGCCGCTTACGAAGGAATTTAATTGTGCGTAATTTGTTGCTGATATTGATTTTTGCCGGAATGGTCTGGAATGCTGCTTTTTCAGCAGAC
>CAIMFA010000527.1 GCA_903840185.1 uncultured Lentisphaeria bacterium
TCCCGATGATCTCCTGCAGTGAAGAAGTAACTGAGCTCAAGCAGTTTATGGATAATATCAAAGAGGAATTGAACGCGGAGCAATGCGATTTCAATAAATCAATGGAAGTGGGGATAATGATTGAAACTCCGGCGGCGGCGATGATTGCCGATACACTGGCCGGAATGGTGGATTTCTTCAGTATCGGCACGAATGACCTTGTTCAATATACCATGGCAATCGACCGCAGCAATGAGCGGGTGGCTTATCTGTATCATCCGTCGCATCCGGCAATCCTGGAGCTGATACACCGCGTGATCCAGGCGGCAAGAAGACACAATATCTGGGTAAGCGTCTGTGGCCAGATGGCCGGCGAACCGCAATATACTCCCCTGCTGGTTGGAATGGGCGTTCACGAGCTCAGCATGAGTCCGCTTTCTCTTGGCGCAGTCCGCCGCATTGTGCGTAAACTGAGTATGTACGAAGCTGAAAAGGCGGCAATGGAAGCTATGAAATGCGCTACTTCCGCCGAAGCGCTGGAGGTATCACTCTCTGTTCTGAGGAAAATTTCCCCGGAAATCGCCAACCTCGCCTTAAAAGGTCTTTGATTTATAGTTTTATGTAAGTTGTTGCTATAAAACAATTATAAATCATAGTACGCTCATAGTTTCCCTGCCGCGTTTGGCTGCATCAAGTCCTTCAATAAACAGATAGTCGCCGCTGATGTCCCGCCCGGTCACTATAGCTTCGTGATAGAGTCCGGCATCAGTCACATTTCCCCATAGCAGAGCTGATTTAAGGGCATTGCCGTCAGTATAAAGAATGCGGATGCTTTCACCTCCGCGACTGTCGGTATTGCGGAAGACATGTTTGCTCCATTCCGGTTTAGTGTTGGATATCTGCCCCAGCGAGATGAAATGAGTTCCCATTACGGATATTGCGGTTTTCATGCCGGTATTGATTTTGATAGATGCCGAGCCGCCGGCCATGTTGATTCCGGCGACTTTTCCCTGGCGCACTGCGGTCGGCCAGACTGCGGTCAACTGCCATAGACCATTGACGGTGTCCACATATTCCGCGACGTCGCCTGCGGCAAACACGTCCGGTATATTAGTGAGGCACTGGTCGTTGATGATGATTCCTTTTCTGGAGTCAATTCCGGCACGGCGGGCAAAATCAGTATTGGCAGTCACTCCGGCGGCGCAAATCAGGACGTCGGTGGCAATTTTTTCACCTGAAGCCAGTTCCAGCGCGACAGGTTTTGCATCTTCCGGACTGCGGTGCAGTTTCTTCGCCGGGGTGCCGAAATACAGTTTCACTCCGGCGTCAGCCAGCATTTTTGAGCATTTCGCGCCGCAAACCTGATCGAGTTGAAGCGGAAGCGGATATTTGGCTAGTTCGACCAGATTAACCTTGACTCCGGCTTTCACCAGTTCCGCAGCCAGTTCAACGCCTACCAGCCCGGCACCGATGATGGTGAAATTCTTTGCTGTTCTTCCGGCTTCTTTAATAGCTAGTGCGTCATCCAGATTGCGCAGTCCGAAAGTCAGCGGTCCGCTGATGCCTTCCAGCGGCGGGAAGAAAGTCTTTGTTCCGGTCGCTATCAGCAGCCGGTCATAAGCGACAGTCTGGTCGTCGTCCAGAGTGACTGTCCTGTTGGTTGTATCCAGTCCGAATACGGTTTTTCCGCTCATGAATTTGATACCCATATCTTCGGCCCAGCCGGTCGGCTTCAAGCGTATCTGTTCAACTGTAGTTTTACCGGAAGCAACCATGTGCAGTTGACATCTGGAATAGTAAAATTTGTCTTTGCAGATTATGGTCAACTCGCCTTTGCGGTCAACTTTCCTGATTTCAGCAGCGGCGGCAATTCCCGCGGCGCTTCCGCCAATTATTACATATTTCATGACTACCTCTCTGCTATTGTTTTTGAATCTGCTGTTCAGACATAGATCACCTGGCCGTTCCGCTCATCCTCGGTATCCGTTTGCGACAGACAGCGCTGAGGGCAGGCGTCAACACAAGCCATGGATTCGCGTCCGCGGCAGCCGTCGCACTTGACCATTGCCCCGTCGTTTTTGACGCTTGGACGCGCCATGCCGTAGGGGCAGCTCATCACACACATAAAGCATCCAATGCAGATATTCTGGTCGCAGACCACCAGCCCGTCTTCGCCTTTGGTCAAGGCACCGCTGATACAGGCCTCGACACAGGAAGGTTCATCACAATGCCGGCAGAATTCAGGAAAGAGTTTCCCGTCGGCATCGAGTTCGATCTTGTTTCTGGACTGAACAATTTCCCCGGCGGCTGACGATATGAACGGGAACGGGGTTTTGCTGTGCACCATTATACATGCAAGTTCACAATTTTTGCAGCCGACACATTTGCTCTTGTCAATGAGTTTCTTTCTCATAGTCACACTCCAATGCCGAGCGCGGCAAGCTTTTCATTTATCACCTGCTGAAGTTTATCCGCGGCAACTGCCGGGTTCATCTCTACAATCACTTTCCCGCCGGTGAGATTGACCAGATCCTCCGTCAACACTTTGGTGACTATCGCCGATCCGAGAATCGGCGGCGGCTGGGACAGATGCAGCGTAAGCCCGAGCGCCAGCCCGAAACAGCCGTCCGCCAGCGCCTGTTCCTCAAGCCACTGCGGGGCGGAAATCACCACCGGAAGCTGCGGAATATCCACACCTAGAGCTTTGGCAAGTTCTGAAACCACAATCTCGATACGTCCGATTGCCAGGCATGGGCCGAAGTTCAGCACGGGTGGGATACCCAGTTTTTCGCATACCGCCTTCAAGCCCGGACCGGCCAGTTCTTTAGCTGAAAGTGAGCAGTAACCGCAATTGGCAAGCCCGCCGGTGGTACAGCCTGCTGAAAGCACCAGAATATCCCGGCAGATAAGTTCACGCGTCAGCGCCACGGTATTGACGTCATGCCCGCCCGCCGCCAGATTCGAGCAACCGAGAATACCGGCAATGCCTTTAATGGTGCCGTTTTTGACCAGCTCGATCAGCGGGGTGAGATTGCCCCCGAGCAGTTTCAGCAGGGATTTCTCGCTGACTCCGGTGACAACATCATCATAGCCGTGTTCCGGCACATCAATCGTTATCTGACTACGGCGCAGCCGGTACTGATCAGCCGCTATTACGCATATTTCCTCCGCAAGTTTCAGCTCCTGGCCTTTCACGTCATTGAGCATTGCCGCGCTGCTTTGTTTTGCGACATCATCCAGGCAGATCAGCTTGATCTTGTATCTTTCAGCAATCGGCTCGATGCCGGATAAAGTGCAGTTAAACTCGCTGATCACCATATCAATCGCGCCGGTCGCCAGCAGAGCTTCCTGCGTGAAATTATTGCCGGCCTGGCCGACGAAAACATTTTTCCCCGATGCACTGGCCCTGAGCTGCATATCCTGTCCGACGCAGGTCAGTCCTACGATCCTGATGCCTTTCGCACCGGCCTTAATGCCTATCTGCTGACCTTTATCAGATTCCAGCAGAGTTATCAAGCCTGCGAAAACTGAATGGCTGTGTCCGGATACGGCAATGTTGATGTAATCCGGCGATGCCACGGAAAAGCCGGTGGAGGCGATACCGATTTCCGGTTCCCCCATAATAATGTCGTTCATCAGATTGGTCATGGCGAGGCCGTAAAGCCCGGTGCTGATGCCTAGATTGAGGCAATGCAGCAGCTGGTCCACCGGATCCGTGTTTAAATTGGTGCTGGTCTTGACAATTGCGTCAAAAACTTCCGCTTTAGCACCGCCCGGCATGATGCCTAGTTCCTGCCACTTTTTGACCCGTGCAGGGATTGCCAGTTTGCTGACCAGTTCCATTTTATCAATGCGCGGACGGTATAAGTCAGCCAGCACTGCATCAGCGATTCTTCCGGCTTTTTCGTTCGTGCTGCTACCCTCAATACCCAGCAGTACGGCAAGTTCGTGAACAGATTTTTCCGAGCGCAGCGGGATCGGTGATATTCCGGAGGCGATTGACTTCAGCCTGGAGGCGGTGGATTCGGCAACGTGCAGGTAGCAGGCTGATCCAGCGGCTACTGAACGCAGGAAATTCCGGGCTACCATTGTGTCCGCGGTCGCGCCGCAAACGCCTTTGGGGGAATCCGGCGTAATCCGGCACGGCCCGTTGGAGCATAGACGGCAGCAAACCCCGTTCTGGCCGTAGCCGCATTTGACTGACTGATCTTCCAGACGGTCAAATGCCGTATTTATATCTCCACGCTTCTCAAGATAATTACCGAAACAACTGTCTGCCGACGAACACCTTTTCATCAATGCCTCCATTTTTTTTAATTGATTCTAATATAGTATCATATAAGACAAAAAAAAGACCTGAACAAAAAAATATCTGAAAAATTATTTACCTGACAAATCCGCAAAACTTATTGACTGAAGCCGTTCATTAAGCAATTTCTGGACAGGGTCCAGCATATGATGGACATTGCACTCTTCCTTCCTGGGACAGCAAAAGCCGTTTCCGTAACAACTGTTGAACAGCAGCGATTTCGGATCAAAAATAGCCAGAATATCATGCACGGAAATCTTTGCCGGTTCTTCCAGTAA
>CAIMFA010000528.1 GCA_903840185.1 uncultured Lentisphaeria bacterium
CGGAACAACATATGGATATGGTAAAACGCCATTCTTTTCCCGTACAATCTGCCGCCAATTTTTCTCTAAATAATTTTTGATCACTAGCTGGCAGTCAGTTAAGCTTAATTTGTCAAATTTTATCCTGCCGACTGGCAAGACTCCAGGCTTCTGTGCATAATTTTGATCAACAAACTGAGCGTTTAACATAATGACTATTTTCCCTGTTATGCAGTCATGCAGATGCATAGGACTATAAATACCGACTCGCAGACAACTCCGTGCTTGACATTATTCCCTGAATGGATCAACTGATTGATTTTCAATTCATACAGACATTTCTCATATTGGAATTATTTTTATGGTTCCAATTAATATAATTATACAGCTCTGTCTGAAAAAAGCAACACGTATTTGTATTTTTTTTAAACAAATGATATGGATGTAATGTTCGAAATGGTTGACAATGAAATATGTCTATCTCTGAAATAGGCTATTGAATCCCGTGCTGTCGCTAAGCACTAGTCGTATTTGTGCAGTTTTTTTAATTTAAAATATAAATGCTATTGATAATTACGGGAAGATGTGGTATCATTATAGTAATGTATAATTTATATACAAATACACAAAGTATGGCAATTTCAAAAGGATATAAATAATATATGAAGCCTGTATATATGAAGCTTTTTGATTCAATCCGGCACGATTTATCTGTTTGGCATGGCAAGCCTGAAACCCAATTTGCTTTTGGGCATCAGCAACTTTTCGGCAATTCAGCGGTTAATAACCATATTGCAGTTAATGACGTGGATACTTCGGTAAATTACAGCATTTCCAGTGAAAATAGACGAAGCCCCTCATATTGCTGCGGTACGATTCGAGCGGTAGTGGCGGACGCCATTAATGTCTGGTGCGAGAACGAACAGCTTCAACGCGATGATTTTGTCCGGGATCAGAGTAATTGGTATCCATCGCATCTTGCCGGTCACTGGACTGGCAGGAATATCGGTATTGAATTTTCCGTTTGTGGGCAAAGCGACAATCTGGCGGTGTTTCAGGTAATTATAACAAATAATTCGGTGACCAGCTTCAATGGGAATCTCATTTTTGCCGGCGACAATAATGTTTTAAATTGCAACCAGTCATGGTATCAATCTGATTCGCAAGTAACTATTAATCAAGATGCGGTTGTAGTGGACAAGCGAATCGATATTGGACTTCCACCCGATTTCTTTCCATTTTACAACAATCTTGCTTCCGACCGGCAATTTTTCCACTGGTTTGAGGGGCATTACCAATTAGCCTGGGCGTTTTTTCCATCGGAATTTAAGCTGGAGGAGATAAAACTGCCGAATGGTATTAGCACATGGAAAAGAACTCAAAAAATTACCTTGAACGCTGGTGAAAGTAAAGTTTTTCAAGTTGGCTTTGCCGGCAATTGGCTGGGTAAAACGCATAAGCGTACAAAGGTATCCAGCTTGATTAAAAGAGCTCAGGCCGCTCAGTCAACAGATTTCAGGCTGGCAGTGAAAAATGCCAGAATCGAATGGGAAGATTTTTTTGCCAGGCTGCCGGTTCCTTCTGAAAAATGGAGTGTGGAAGAGCAGGAGCTCTATTATAAAGCCTGGTGTACAGTGCGTTACAATATTTGGCCGGCGTCGGACTTGATAATGTATAAAACGCGTCACCGCACAGTTTCTTGTAACCGCATCTGCAATGGCAGTTTTGTCTATCCGGCCACCTGGGAAACCTCGATTGGCGCTTTGCTGCTCGGGTGTTATGTCGAGTCGGGACTAGGGGAAGACATTCTTGAATCATTAATTGATGCGATTGAAGATGATGGTTTTTTAGGCGAAGCGCCGGGTCATCACCGCAATACGCAATTAGTCAGCATGGAACCGGCAGTTGCCTGGCTTATTTACAAGAAATCCGGCAACATGGAGTTTCTAAAACGAACATTCAAACCTTTATATAGCAATCTGAAGTACAAGTTTAATAATCCTAACTGGCGGCACCTGACCGGCCCGTCAGTGCGCAATTACAGTTATGCAACTCTCTCGGCGATTGCCATGTCCAAAATTAGCCGGATTATCGGCGCTCCCAGCGTTATGATCGCTAATATTGACCGCTATGTAGCTGATGGTCTGCGGGCCATTGACGCTTTTTATGACGTTAAAAAAGGTTTCTATCGCTCGCATTTAATGCTTCATCTGCCTGGTCACGGGGCGGAATTTTCCCCCGGCACTGCGGCTGAAGCATTGATTCCGCTTTTTCCCGGCCTGCATCGTCCGGAATACCGTGCAAGGTTATTGAAAACAATTAAGGAAAATTTCTTAAGTCCGGATAATCTTATTGTTCGAGCTCCGCACGGCATAGAACATTCCGGCACTTTTACTACAGGCCCTGAACGCAGCGACTGGTCTCTCAAAGAGTCAAACTTAGTTTATTTACTGCCCGCCTTGCGCCTGTTTGACCCGGAAACACACGATCAAATCGCCCACGCGGTAGTAAAAAACATCATCAAGACCAATGATTTTTATGAGTGCTACACCATTCATGGCGAAGGGAAACATAACGGACCAGGCTCAATCTTTGGCGCTTTTGGCGTTATCTGGAGCATCTTGAGCGCAGATGGCCAATTAAATGATTTTATCGACAGCTTTAAAATAGAGGAGTAGATAATCATGCTGAGACATATATCATTAAGCGGCAAGTGGAAATTTGTTCTTGATTTGCAAAATCGCGGACTTGCCTGGGGGAAATATCAGAAACGCACCCCGTCCGGAATCTACCCGGAAGGCGCTGGCGATTTGCACAGCCATTTTGATGATCTGCTGCTTGACGAAGTCACTGTACCCGGCAATTGGCAGAAATATCGCCCGGAATATAAATATTATGAGGGAGCCGCCTTTTTTATCCGCTATTTTGACCGTCCAGTTTTAGCAGAGGGCGAACGGGTATTTTTGCATATCGAAGGGGTCTCATATCGCGCAAGATTTTTTTTAAACGATCATGAAGTCGGCAGTTTAAATTATCCTTATTTACCGGCAAATATCGAGATAACATCTTGTCTGCTGGATATTAATTATTTAGTTATCCGGGTTGAAGGAGCCTCCCGCCCAGAAGACTCCCTGCCGCAATTCGGCTGGGATAATTGCGCTGGCCTGATCCGCCCGGTTTCACTCCAGATTACCGGAAGAAAATGTTTTGATTTGGTGCTGGTCAATACCATCAATAACTTTGCGGCAAAACAAGGACAGATAAAATTACGGGCAACGGCTAAATTCTCTCAGAATGACATCCTTGTCTGGAAAATTACTGGAGAAAATACTGATTTTTCCGGAACCATTGATTTGGATGATAATTATACATGCGAGTGGATTTCCCCCGCTCTGATGGTAACGTTTTGGACGCCGGAGGTGCCGGTCTTGTATGATTTTGAGTTGACCTGGAAGGATAAAGCCGGAAAAATACTCGATATTTTTCAAACAAAAATCGGTTTCCGCGAGTTTATCGCTCAATCTGGAAAATTTATGTTGAATGGTAAAAATATATTTATTCGCGGCATAAGCCGCCATCATCTGCACCCTGATTACGGCATGACGATGCCGGAGTCGGTGATGCTGGATGATTTGCTGCTGGTTAAAGAGTTAGGCTGTAATTTTATTCGTTTGCCGCATTATCCGCAAAATACTGAAGTGCTTGACGCTTGTGATAAACTTGGTCTGCTCGTCTGGGTGGAAATTCCTTTTTATTGGGACGCCACTTTGGCCAACCCTGTAACCAGGGAACAGATTTACGGTCAGCTTGAAGCGATGGTCCGCCGGGATTACAACCACCCGGCGGTGGCAATCTGGTCTATGGCTAATGAGATTAATTCAGAAAAACCGGAAGCTTTGGAGTGTCTGCAATGCTGCCGGGAGATTATCCAGCGCTATGATTCAGTCAGGCCTGTTACCTTTGCCAGCTGGCCGCGACATGCCAGTAATAATTTAGGTTTACAGGCGGTGGATATTTGCTGCCTTAACCGTTATCGCGGCTGGTATGACCCCAATCCGGAATTAATCGGCGGCGAACTCGACTCAATGCGTAATCTATATCCAGACAAACCGGTGTTGCTGACAGAATTCGGCGCAGGCGCAGAGCCCGGGCGGTATTCTCAAAAACTTGAAAAATGGAGTGAAGAGTATCAAGCCGAACTTCTCGCCAATATTGTCCAGCAGGCTAGAAGTCACGCTAATGGCTGCATTATCTGGGTTTTGGCTGATTTCAATGATCCGTCCCGTGTATCGCAGAAAGTCTCTCATGGCTATATAAACAACAAAGGGCTGTTAAGCGATGACCGAAAGCATCGGAAATTAAGCTTCGAGCGAGTCAAAACTATTTATAATCAATGGAAACTGGCCGACGAAAAAGAATTTGTCTAAAAAAAAGACAAACAAGGTTGCAATTGCTGCTTTTGGGTGCTATAATCATTTTATATTAAGTTTAATTGGGTAAATACTATGCGTGTCGAATTAGATGAACCAGCGGAAACCAGAGTAGTGCAGGAATTGCGCCGCAGAATCGCCTTCGGATACTACCAGTGTGGCGATTTATTGCCCAATGAGTTCACACTGGCCGAAGAGTTGGGTATCAGTCGCGCAACCATAGGCAAAGCTCTGCGAAAATTAGACAAGGATGGTTTTTTTATTCCTCGCCGCGGCGTAGGCAGAATTGTTACTACCCCCGCAAAAACTCGTAAAACTCATAATGTCGGCATAGTCATTTCTGATCCATTATATTACCGTAAGCCTAGTGGTGGCATGATCATTGAAACAATCCATCGGCAATTGATTAAAAACAACTACAATTTAAATATAATCCCACTGATACCGCGCGCCGGGATTTTCCACTATATGATGCGGCAGCACACTCTGTCCAGTGTTAATCCATCAGATCTTGACGCAATGATCTTGATTACTCAATCAGTGGAAATGGAAACAGCATTGGAATTATCCACCTATTGCCCGATTGTCTGGTTTTACCACCCGAGTGTCAAAGCTGGAATTTCCGGCATTCGGTACGATTGGATCGGAGGCTCCTATCAGGCAGTTAAACATCTGGTGACAAATGGACATAAACATATTGCATTAGTCAATATTCAAGAGAGCTTTACTAGCGGCAGAGAGCAACTGGATGGTGCCAGGCTGGCCGTAAGCCACCTAAATAATGGCGAAAAAATAGACTTACAGCTTTATCCCGTAAATACTTTTGATGAAGAAAGTATCGTTGCCCGGCAGGTCGAGAGAATTTTATCCTCAAATCCTCGTCCTACTGCGATAATTAGCGGTTCAGATGATTTTACCCTGGCTATATATAACACGCTGGAAAAGCATAAGCTTAAAGTTCCGGAGGATATAAGCTTAATTAGCTGGAATGATACTTTTGTCAATGATAAATTCCCCGCTCCTGATGCAATCAGGATTGATTTTCAAGAAGTGGGAAATTTAGTTGCTGAACAGGTAATTAAGATGATCGATCACCCTGCGGAGTATTTAGACTCTATTACAATAAAAACCCGGTTGATTGTAAGAAATACAGTCAAAAAAATTTAAAAAAAGGAGATTTATTATGAACAGTCCGCATCATCGGTTCTTGAGCAGAGTTCGTTTCACACTTGTAGAACTATTAATTGTGATCGCAATTATTGCTATTCTTGCTTCAATGTTGCTGCCCGCTTTAAATAAAGCGAAAGAAAAAGCCAGAATGATCAATTGCACCAATCAAATGAAACAAATAGGCACTACTTTGGCAATGTACGTCAACGATTCTGATGGTTGGCTGCCAAATGGGGCCGGGATAGGCAGTAATTATGACGGTTTCCCTTCTTTGTTAATTGCTAGCGGATACTACGGAAAAGGGCCGTTCACGAATACAAATCTTCTGATACCATTACTTAAGTTTTTTAGATGCCCCAGCGATAATCTGGACCGGTATGACAACGCCGGTACTGCGATTGATCCAGTTAGAACCAGACAACGTACGACTTATTTTGCCAATCGTGGGTGGTCCGCTTCTAACACGGGTATTTTGGATAGCAGCAGTTTTGGATTAAAAACGTCTTTGATAAAAGACTTTAGCGGCACTGTAGCAATGAGCGAATCGGCTCAGAAACAAAGACGCATGGACCCTGCTACTGCTACTAATCCTAATTTTCCTTCTTATCCTAACTCGATTGGCTTGGGCAGTGAATTATCGACCGATGCATCCAATAGAGCAGGCTTGCTGCACAATTGGCAGTTATCTCTGCTGTTTTGCGATGGTCATGTTACGATGGAGAAGTATAGCTCAAATATTTCATATACGCGCTTATGGACACGTAATCCCAAGGATTAAGCTAATAGCAGTCTGTAATATTATTTCTGCCAGCCTGTTTTTCCGCAGGAAGTCGGCAGACAACTCCGCACGCAACAAATGTTCTGGAATGACTGGGAATTATTTACGCACAAACAATTGAAACTGGATGCTCTGATATTCAGGATCAGGCAGCGCATTCAAGCGATTCTGCAAAACACTTATCCGGAATTATTGCACAAAATGCTGTTAAAAAATGTGCGCCATTCCGCCTGAGGTTTTTCTTTATTATGACCGGACGAATATGTAGTTTAAAAATGACCATACAGGTTTTAGGTTATTCGCTGATCAGTTTTATCCTGTTTATCTTAAATTGGCATTTATTTTTCTTCACCAGACTCATGAGTTTTAAAAATCCATTTTCCCGCCACGCTTAAGCCTATTTCACAATTCCGGTTGACAAAACCACTAATAGTAAAAAGGCTATTGCCAAAAGATAAAAGACAAAAGTAAAAAGATAAAAGTGAATAGTTTTAGGTTTTAAGTTTTAGGTGTTAGGTGTCGATCCACAGATGACGCAGATGGACGCAGATGTAAAACTGGCTGTTATTCGTGTCTTTGTGCGAGACATGTTTTTAATGGTTCTGTTCAACGACTATCTAAAGTGTCGGAGTGAAAGGAGAAGTTCTAAAGGTCTAAATTGCGGGAGTTCTAAAGTCTTGAGATTAAAAGACTGGATTCAATAACTTTAGAATTTTAGAACTTTAGAATTTTAGA
>CAIMFA010000529.1 GCA_903840185.1 uncultured Lentisphaeria bacterium
ATGAGCGGCTGGGCGGGGTGGCGGGTAACCGCTATATGGAGGCGTTTCGCCGTGCCGGCTACGATTATTGCACTTTTCATGCCGGATTCGGTTTTACGACAGGCGAAAGAGCCCATGACAAAAGCCTCTCTCTAAATGAAGGCGCTTTGATTACTGACCGTGAAAGTTTCAAAAAATATGTCTGGCCGGTGGTGGAGGATTCGGATTATGACGTGCTGGCGCGCGTGGCTCCGGAAATTCCCGCAGGCATGAAACTGATCGTGCCCGGACCCGGCGGTGTGCTGGAAAATATTATCCGGATCGTCGGTTATGACAACCTCTGCATGATGCTCTATGATGATCCGGAACTGGCGAGGGAAGTGACTGACAATGTCGGATCACGGCTGGTGAGGCACTATGAGATAGTCGGCAAATATGATACAGTCGGGGCGATGATCTCCAACGATGACTGGGGATTCCGCAGTCAGCCGATGCTGAGCCCGGATGACATGAAGAAATACATCATTCCCTGGCATGTCAAAATAACTGAAGCAATTCACAGTCACGGCAAGCCGGCCATTCTGCATTCATGTGGCAATCAGGAAAGTCTTATGGAAAGCATCATCGATGTCTGCAAGTATGAAGGCAAGCACTCATTCGAGGACACCATTGAGCCGGTGGAAGCGGCATACGAGCGCTGGGGAGGCAGGATTGCGATCCTGGGCGGTATCGATTTGGACTTTGTCTGCCGCAAGACTCCGGAGGAAGTGTATCAGCGTTCCAAAGCAATGCTTGAGCGGGCTGAAAAACGCGGCGGCTATGCGCTGGGGTCAGGCAACAGCATTCCGGAATATGTGCCGCAGGAAAATTACTTCGCGATGATTTCCGCCGCAGTCGGCAAAATCGATTTACCTTAGTTCCGAAGCAAATGGAATTGAAGGGATGGCACCAGGTCGGGTCACCGTAATCGCGGCGGCCCGGCAGGCGTTTTTCAAGCTCTGTTCAGCGCTGAGCCCGGCGGTTTTACCGGCAATAAAGTAGCCGATGAAGGTATCACCGGCGGCGGTGGTGTCAACCGCTTTAACTTTTTCAGCCGGCACAATCAGCGACTCGCCGCGATAAGAATAAAGCGCGCCCTTGGCGCCCAGGGTAAGCACTATTTCGGTTTCCGGCAGCAGGTTTGACAGAGCGAGGATGATTTTTTCAGGATCCGATTCGCCGCTGAGCCCTTCCGCCTCGATTTCGTTCAAGACGATGATATCCAGCATCTTCAGCGGATAACCCTTGATTTCCGGATTGAACGGCGCCGGGTTGAAGCAGACTTTCAGCCCGGATTTTTTAGCTTTTTCAATCAGATACGGAACGTGACTGATCTCGTTTTGCAGGATCAGCATGGTGTCCTGTCCGAATTTGGCCAGCACTGTATCAATGTTTTCACGGCTGATAGCCTGATTGGTACCCGGAAAAAGCACAATGGCATTTTCGGCACCGCTGACTTCAACCTGAATAATCGCCCTTCCGGAGTGGATCTCCGGATCTACCGCGACATTGGCAGTATCAATGCCTTCCGCGGCAAGAACATCACGCAGAAAAATGCCGTCACGTCCGATTTTACCGGCATGAAACACCATAGCTCCGGCCCTGGCTGCGGCGACCGCCTGATTGGCACCTTTGCCGCCCGGGAACTCCGAATATTCACAACTGGAGATGGTTTCACCGGGACGCACGATATGAGGGACTTTGTAAACGCAATCAATATTAAGCGAACCGTAACATAAAATATTCATTTCTTAGCCTGCAATTTTAAAGTGTCTATAAAATCTGTCAGGGTATCCTGCCACAGCGGACGTTTGAAATTGAGAATCTGGTCTATTTTGCTGCAATCGAAGTTTGAATTTTTGGGCCTGACGGCAGGCGTTGGAAAGGCATTGCTCAGGCAGGGGGACACGCTGGTTTCAAGCTGAGCCCGCCGGATGATAAATTCCGCCACTTCATAACGGGATGCAAAACCGTCCGCCGCAAAATGATATAAGCCTTCCGGCTTGCTATCGAGGAAACAGAGGATTGCGCTGGCAAAATCTGCGGTTGCTGTCGGTGCACCAGTCTGGTCAGAAATCACCTGAAGCGATTTCCTTTCCGTTGCCAGCGTCAATATCTTAGAGATGAAATTATTCCCGTGAAGTCCATATGTCCATTCCCCCCTGATCACAGCATGACGACAGCCGGAAGCAGCAAGCAGTTGCTCGCCGTGCAGTTTTGATCTGCCGTAGACGTTGAGCGGGTTGGGCTGGTCGGTTTCGCACTGAGGTGAGTCGGTAAGATCGCCGAAAACGAAGTCGGTGCTGATGTGAATGACATATTTGCCGGCTGCCGCGACGATTCTGCCAAGTTCTCCGACTGCCAGCGCATTTACAGCTTCACATAATTCAGGTTCAGTTTCGGCTTTATCCACCGCTGTATAGGCTGCACAGTTTACCACGCAGTCGCAGGAGTCCAGCGCTTTCTCAAGTTGCAGACTGCTGGTGATTTGAAAATCCGGCAGATCGTAGATATTAACTGTCCAGCCGGAAGCCGTGGCGGCAATTCTCAAATCGCTGCCCAGCATGCCGTTTCCGCCGAGTATTGCCAGTCTTTTCATTTTGCTGAATCCTCAGTTAAACGGTTCCAGCTCTTTCAGCGGCAGATTCTGCAAGTCTTTGGCGGAGAGAACCGGGTCAGACACCGGCCACCGGACATTGATGTCAGGATCATTCCAGATAATGCCGCGTTCGTCTTTGGGAGACCAGTATTCGCTGCATTTATAGACGAACTCGGCTTCGTCGCTGAGCACGCAAAAACCATGTGCGAATCCTTTCGGGACATAAATCTGCACCTTGTTTGCCGCGGAAAGAATGAATCCCTCCCATTGGCCGTATGTAGAGGAGTTTCTCCGTATATCGACGACCACGTCAAAAACTTCACCGGCTATCACCCTGACGATTTTATCCTGTCCGGGGTTGACCTGATAATGCAGACCGCGCAATGTATTCTTTACTGACTTGGAATGATTGTCCTGAACAAAATCCTGATCCATCCCGCATTCGCTGTATTTGCGGCGGTTGTAGCTTTCCAGAAAGAATCCACGGTTATCCTCAAACACTCGCGGTGTTATGATCTTTACCCCGGCAAGTTTGCATTCAGTAACTTTCATTATCTATACTGTACTCCATGAAAAAACATATTAAATGACTGGATTAATTATTGATTTCCGGAGTCTGTACGGAAACTGCTTTTGCTCTGGCGGCCTTTCTGGCGGACATTTTTTCATTCCAGTAGGCAATGAAACCCGGCAGTACCGAGATCACAATAATCGCCATGATTACCAGAGTGAAATTCTTCTTGACGATTGGAATGTTGCCGAAAAAGTATCCGGCAAATACCAGCAGCGTCACCCACAGGACGCCGCCGACAATATTGTATACGATAAACCTGGCGTAGGACATGCTGCCCATGCCGGCGACGAACGGGGCAAACGTCCGTATGATAGGCATAAACCTGGCGATAATGATTGTTTTCCCGCCGTGACGTTCATAAAACTCATGCGTTTTGATCAGATGCTTTTTGTTCAAAAAACGAACATTATCTTTGTGAAAAACTTTCGGGCCGATATATTTGCCGATATGGTAGTTGACCGTGTCGCCGATAATCGCGGCGATGGTCAGCACGATAACAATTGCCACAATATTAAACTGGTTGCTTGCGGACAACGCGCCGATCGCGAATAGCAGAGAGTCTCCCGGCAGGAATGGTGTAATCACTAATCCAGTCTCGCAAAAAATTATTAAAAAGAGAACAAAATAGGTCCAGAGGCCAAAGTAATTCACCAGTTCACCCAGATGTTTATCGAGGTGAAGCACCATTTCTATCAACTGCTTGATCAAATCCATTATTTACCCTTTTTTAATTTTACTGTTCAGTTGTCAGACATAAATCGTTATCTTTTTTCAATTTCGGGGAAGCCGGAAAAAACCTTTGGAAAACTTTGACCAGTTCCCACCACAAGGTAGCCAATGCAGCCAGTCCGATTGCGGCAGCAGCCTCATTAAAACTAAGCGGCATTGTTTTTGCGACTGCATTACCGGCCGGCAGATAAACAATTAACGCCAATGCCGCAAAAATAGCGGCGTTTACTAATATAATCACTTTATCCCGCCATTTCAACAGCATTGCAAGGGCAAATTGCTTATTGGACTGATTTATATATACCAGGAAAAGGTTCGAAAAGACGAGTACGACCATTGCGAAAGTCCTGGCAAGTTCCACCGGTGCGCCATTCTCATACAGCCATGAATATGATCCCAGCGCCGCTGCGAAGATTGTCAGCCCCTGCAGCAGAGCTTTGACCATCATTGTTATATTCACCAGAGATTCCTGCGAAGGACGGGGCGGACGGTCCATAATGTCGTCTTCGGCCGGCTGCCGTTCGAAAATAATCGAACAGGTGGGGTCAATAATCAGTTCAAGCAGCACTACGTGAATCGGCAGCAGCAGCAGCGGCAAATGAATGATTGGCGTCATCAGCGCAATCAGGGCGATTGGAATATGAATGACAAAAACATAGCACACTGCTTTTTTGATATTGTCATATATCCGGCGGCCGTCTTTGACTGTCTCGACGATGGTCGTGAAATTATCATCGAGCAGGATCATATCCGCGGCTTCCCTGGCCACGCCGGTGCCGCGCTTGCCCATGGCAATGCCGATGTCAGCATATTTCAGGGCAGGGGCGTCGTTGACGCCGTCTCCGGTCATGGCCACAATCTCGCCGATGTCCTTGAAAGCCCTGACTATCCGCATCTTGTGCTTGGGAATCACCCGGGCAAAGATATTAACGGTTTTGATCTTTTCCTTGAGTTCTTCGTCTGACATTGCGTCAAGTTCCTTGCCGGTGATTACCTCGTCACTATGGGGAATGCCTATTTTTCCGGCAATGGATTTAGCGGTAATACCGTTGTCGCCGGTGATCATCACCACACGGACGCCAGCCTGATTGCAGATTTTCACCGCTGCCGGAACCGCTTCGCGCGGCGGGTCTTCAAAACCGAGGAGACCGAACAGCTCAAGCTCGTTACTGCTCAGGTTGTCTGGAATCGACGGCATATTTTTTCTTCCAGCCACTGCAATCACGCGATAGCCTTTCGAGGCCAGCGCAATCTGTGCCGACTCAAGTTTCGCACTGTCTTCCGGAGTCAAATGGCAAAGCGGCAGAATGCTTTCAGGCGAACCTTTTGCCGCCAGGGATGGAGCTCCGTTGATTTCCCATACATGGCCCATCATTTTTGTTGCGCTGTCAAATGAATATTCCAGCAGCAGCTTATTGCTGAACAGCTCCTGCTTATTGATACCGTCTGACACGGCACGCGTCAATATCGCCTGCTCCATCGGGTCATACGGTTCGGTTTCGCAGCCGAGGGCCGCCCGTCGAAGCAGATCACCCGCTGCAATATCGCCGTATGGATATAACTCCTGCAGCGTCATTTTATTTTTAGTAAGAGTTCCGGTCTTGTCCACGCACAGTACGGATACTGAGCCCAGAGTTTCAACAGAAGGCATCCGCCTGATGAGAGATTTCTTCTGGGCCAGCCGCCAGGCACCCATGGCTAGAAATACCGTCAGGATTACCGGAAATTCCTCTGGAATCATGGCCATCGCCAGCGTGATTCCGGAAAGAATACTGCCGATTACACTGTCAGTATGGACATAGGTGGCTATTGCAACCAGAATGAACAGTATCAGGCCGATGAGAGAACAAACTTTGATCAGGTAGCGGGTTTGCTTTTCCAGCGGCGTAGATTGCTGCGGC
>CAIMFA010000530.1 GCA_903840185.1 uncultured Lentisphaeria bacterium
CGCCCTCTGCCGGTAATCAGCATCGTCATGAGTTCATTATGTTCAAGTAATTGAGGCCCGGCTTTTAGCTCCTGTTTTCTCCGAGCCTTTACGGCCTTGGTGGTGAAAATACGTTCAGGTCCATCCTGGGGGTACATAAAATAAACCTTGTCGATGGCAAGCCCCATCGACTTGGCCGCCGACTCGAGTTCCCTGGCCAGCTCGGGCAATGCCCTCTTTCTGCAGTTCAAAATATCCGACAGATACTGCCTTGAAATTCCGGCCCGCCGCGCTAACTCCGCTTGCTGCCCCCATTGCCAGAACTTGCCTCTACTGAAAAAATTCATATTGCCTCCCATATTTTTTTTATTAATAATATACTGTCTTCGGCAGACCTCGTCAATGAAAGAGAATTATGCAATGTACTCCAACCGGAGTACAATGGAAATTCCTTATTGGGCATACAATTTTTTCAGGCCTGTTATCTTTATACTCTCTCTCTTGCTGGAAGCGTCAATTACATAATGAGCATTCTATGGTATTTAAGCCCCCGGAAATCTACGGACCGTCAGGTGCTACGGCGATTACTATAGTAGGTCTGGCATGCCGGTAAATCTGGCGTATCAGGAAGCAATGCACCAAGGTTGCCATACGGTATAGGCATAACTAATGATGCCGGCTGAAACGGCAGTGATGTGTATAAAGAACAGCTGGCAGAAATCGGGAACAAGAGGCTGGTACTGCTGGCGAACAGCGGACAGCCTGGCAAAAAGAGGGGAACAGCGGCGGCGGATGGCCGGAGTATGGCCAAAAAGCTGCATAAATGACCCAATCCGGGGTATCCCCTCGCGCGCGAGGCTTAACCCGGCATGGGGAGGATGCCAAGTCGCATGGTTATCTCAAAACCACTCTTAAAAATCCGGCTTGCCGGACTTTTAGAAGTTATTGCTACTATATTATATTAAAATCGAATCCATTAATCTGGTTGGCGCAGGCTTCACAGGGATGATGGCAGGGCCCGCGCCCAGCCGGCAGGAGCAGTACGCAAAAGACGGAGGTAGACAGGCATACTTTGCCCGCGATCAGTTTAAGCGATTTTGAGTCCGAGATAGTGCCGCCCTGTCCTGGAACGTCAACGGGTCGCTTTAAGTGATGGCGCCACGAATGCAGCGAATCCGCGTATTGCTCGAAAGTATCAGTCAGTATTCATTCCGAGTAAAAAATCAGTAAGGCCTGGCGCATAAAGAAAAACTCCAGCAAACACAAAACTGCGCCTGCCGGAGTTTAGCAATACTGTACCGGAGCGTCAGACCTTGGCGGCGGTGTAATCGGCCTTGCTGACAAACGTTGCAGCTATTTGCAATCAGCCCGGGAGTTTTTTTCGCATTTGGTAAAGTCACCCCTTGATTTTCTAACGGTGCCGGGCAATTTTATGGTTGAGTAAAGAATCAAATTCCTATCTGGCGTAACACACAGGAGGCACCATGCGGCATTTCAACGGTCAACTTCTTCACTCCGCTTCTGATCTTGCCAACTTCCTGGACTGCGCGCATCTGACCTCGCTCGATCTGCTGGCCCTGCTGACACCTGAACTGGCTCCGGAGCGCACGCCGGATGGCGACGAGGCCGCATTGATGCAGGCGCACGGCTTCGCCCATGAAGAACGCTACCTCCAGCGCCTGCGCCAGGCCGGCCGCAGTGTGACCAATCTGAAAACTGACCAGTTTGATCTGGATAAAGCCGCGGCCGCCACTCTGGAAGCCATGCGGCGCGGCGACGATGTGATCTATCAGGCCGCTTTATGGCATGGCGAATTCGCCGGCTATGCGGATTTCCTGGTACGGACGCCCGGGGCATCGCAGCTCGGCGACTGGCATTATGAAGTGGCCGACACCAAGCTGGCCCGTTCGCCCAAAGCCAAGTTCATGATTCAGCTCTGCTTCTATGTCGATCTGCTGGAGCAGGCGCAGGGCCGGACGCCCGAACGGATTCATCTGTATTTCGGCGATGGCGGGGAGCGCAGCTTCCGCAGCGCCGACTACCTTGCGTATTTTGCCAATCTGCGCCGGCGCTACCTGGCCTTCACCGGACAAGCCGGCCGGTCAACCTACCCCGATCCGGTGCCGCGCTGCGACTTATGCCACTGGCGCGGAGCCTGCGCGGCGCGGCTTCTGGCTGACGACCATCTCTCGCAGGTCGCCAACATCACGCGCCTCCAGACGGGCAGATTGCAGGAAGCCGGCGTTGTTACTATGGCCGCGCTGGCGGGTTTGCCCGGCAATGTCCGCATTGCCAAAATGAATCCTGACACTCTATCCCGGTTGTGCCGGCAGGCCCGACTGCAATGCCACAAACGCGAAACCGGCGAGGACAGCTGCGAGCTGCTGCCGCCTGAGCAGGGCAGGGGGTTCTCCCGCCTGCCCAGGCCGGATCCCGGGGATGTGTTCTTCGACATGGAAGGCGATCCCTATGAGGACGGCGGCCTGGAATACCTCTTCGGCGCCGGCACCATCGAGGACAGGGAATTCCGCTTTCACGCCTTCTGGGCGCACAGCCGCGCCGGAGAGCGCCTGGCCTTCGAGGCCTTCATCGACTTTGCCATCGCCCGGCTCAAGCGGCACCCGGCGGCGCACATCTACCACTACGCCTCCTACGAGGAGACCGCCCTCAAGCGGCTGATGTCGTCGCACGGCACCCGCGAGGCCGAAGTCGACTATCTCCTGCGCAATGGTAAACTGGTCGATCTGTATAAAGTGGTGCGCGAAGGCCTGCGCGTTTCCGAGCCGCGCTACTCCATCAAGAATCTGGAGACCTTCTATACCGACAAGCGCACCGGCGAGGTCAAAAGCTCCGGCGCGTCGATCGTCTGGTACGAACGCTGGAAAGAGACCGGCGAGCAGAAATTGCTGGACGACATCGGCTCCTATAACGAAGACGACTGCCGGTCCACCTGGCAGTTGCGGCAATGGCTGCTGGAGCTGCGCCCGGCCGGTGCGGCCTGGTACAGGAATGATGCGGCGGAGACAGAATCAGAGCCGGCGGAGCCCAGTGCGTGGGATCTGCTGCTGGAGGAATACCGCCGGAAGCTGCTCGGCGGCCTGCCTGCCGACTTGATGCAGTGGGATGACGGCGGCCGGATGCGCGAACTGGCCTATCAGCTGCTCGACTTCTACCGCCGCGAAACCAAGCCGCAGTGGTGGGGCATGTTCGCCCGCATGGAGATGAGCGGGGAGGAGTTATTGGAAGATGTGGAATGCCTGGCCGCCCTGACCATTGATCGGGCACATCCGCCCCGTGCTGAAAACCGCTCGATGATTTACACCTGGCATTACCCGGAGCAGGAGACCAAGCTGAAAAGCGGCGACGCGGTCACCAACGCCGCTACCGGGGAGCCGCTGGGCAAGCTGACGCTTGACGAGGGCAGTCGGCTCGCCAGTTTGAAAATAGCAACATCCAAACCCCAGCCGGAAGAACCGCTTGCACTCGGTCCCGGCAACCCGTACAATACGAAAGACCAGCAGGCCGCGCTGCTCCGCTTTGCGGACAGCCTGATCGCCGGGGATTCCCGCTATCCGGCGCTGGAAGCTGTCCTGATGCGCGATCCGCCCAGACTTGAAGGCGTCCGGCTGGACAGCGCCACCGCGCTGTCCCTGCCGAAAATCATCGCCGCCGTGCAGGCGCTTGACCATAGCTATTTGTTCATCCAGGGGCCGCCCGGCGCAGGCAAGACCTGGACCGGTTCGCATGTCATTGTGGAACTGCTCCGGCAGGGCAAGCGCGTCGCCGTCGCCTCCAACAGCCACAAGGCGATCAACAATCTGCTTGCCGCCGTGGAAAAGGTCGCGCTGGAAGAAAAAGTAACCTTCCATGGGATCAAAAAATCCACTGCCGCAGATCCGGACAGCTTTCATAAAGGGCGTTTGATTCTGGACGTGACCAGCGGCGACGGCATTGCCGCCCATGCCCAGTTGATTGCAGGCACCGCCTGGCTGTTCAGCAAGGATGACTTCGACCGGAAATTCGATTACCTGTTCGTGGACGAAGCCGGACAGGTGTGTCTCGCCAACCTGATCGCGATCGGGGTATGCGCCGCCAATATTGTCCTGCTCGGCGACCCCATGCAGCTCGGCCAGCCCACCCAGGGGGTGCACCCCGGCCATTCCGGCGAGTCCGGCATGGAATACCTGCTTGACGGCCGCGCCACGGTCCAGCCGGAGCGCGGCGTCTTCCTGCCCACCTCCTGGCGCATGGCCCCGGCCGTCTGCCAATTCATCTCCGACGCGGTCTATGACGGGCGTCTGCATCCGGAAGCCGCCAATGCGAACCAGAAACTGGTGCTGGCAAAAAATGCCGATCCCATTCTAATTGAAGCCGGCATCCGCTTCCTGCCGGTCGCCCACAGCGGCAACAGCCAGCAAAGTAAGGAGGAGGCCGGCCGTATTGCTAACATGTACGAGAATCTGCTGCTCCAGCATTTCACCGACCGCAATGGCAGGCGGCGGGGCATTAATCAGGACGACATCCTGGTCGTCGCCCCTTACAACATGCAGGTCAATCTGCTGCGGAAAAAACTGCCGCAGGGCGCGCGGATCGGCACCGTGGACAAGTTCCAGGGGCAGGAGGCCCCGGTTGTCATCGTCTCCATGGCCACCTCCAGCGAAGAGTATATGCCGCGCGACGTCGGTTTTCTGTTTTCGAAGAACCGGCTCAACGTCGCCATCTCCCGCGCGCAGTGTCTTGCCGTCGTCGTCGCCAGCCCCGGGCTGCTGACGGTGAAATGCAATACGGTGGAGCAGATGGCGCTGGTGAATCTCCTGTGCTGGGCGGCGCGGGAGGGGGGGGGTACCGATACGGCGGCCGGCGCATAAGCCGGGCGGCTTAAACGGAACGGGGAAAATTAAAGACACGGCTAGAAAGCCCGTGACTGGTTATTGATTTTACGCCTCTAAGTAATTTTATTGCTGGGCTATTTTCATTCATTAGTAGGGTAATAAACGGCAAGTAAAGATTTCGTTTCTGTTCTATAATTATTGTAAGATATTATAAAAAAGTACGATTGGACGCATAACGCGACCAATGCCGTGTTATGCGACAAGCCACCTACTACGGTGGAAAGCAGTATGAATAACTGAGAATATTGCAGAATTATAATTCTTTACGTAAAAACAAGATGGAGCATAATAATTGGAAGCATCTTGCAAAATTTTCCGGCACAATATATATTACTACTAATTTGGGGCGATAGCTTACCTTGGACTCAATGCCTGAGTTTTGCGATTGGACTCCTATGTAACGTTATGTGTGAACATTTTCGGCATATATAATTGACTGCGATTGGCGCAATGCGTTGAAATGATAGCCGCAGCCGAAGAAATTAAAAAAAAGAGTAGCACGCAAGAATAAAACATGCTACCGTACAGGCGTCTGTAAATAATAATTTCCAAAGGAGTAAATCATTTGACCACTTGCTTAAAACTCGCAACAACCAAAATCGGTGACTTATTGTTGCGTGATAAAATCACACAAGATAAAGACGGTAACACCATTACTGACATTAATTTGGTGATACCGAATTATCAGCGTCCATATAAATGGACAGCAAAAAATGCAATTCAACTTTTGGACGACATTGTTGATGCCAAAAACGAAAATAAAGAAACCTACCGAGTAGGGACACTCATTCTCCACCAAGAGGAAAAATCAACATATAGCATCGTCGACGGACAACAGCGAACTATCACCTTTTCGTTGCTACTTAAGGCGCTTTGTGATGATTCAATAAGTTTTTTAGAGCAACGCCTCGCAAATAATCCATATAATACTCGCAATATACCCAACAACTTCCGAGCACTGGAAAGACGTGCAAATAATATCAAAGACGGCAGAGATAGAGAAGAACTACTGGATTACATCAAAAACAACTGCGAACTTATCGTTGTCATTACAAAAAACATATCCGAAGCCTTCCAGTTCTTTGATTCGCAAAATGCTCGTGGCAAAAAACTTTACCCCCATGATTTACTAAAGGCTTATCATCTTCGTGAGATGAAAGATTTGAATGTAGCAGAAACCGAGAAAGTTGTAAAAGGTTGGGAGGATTTAGGCCAAAAAGAACTCTCGGCACTGTTCAGTGATTATCTCTATCGCGTGAAAGAATGGACAAAAGGCAACAAAGCTTGGGAACTTACCGAACATAATATACATAAATTCAAAGGCATCACCCGGCAGGACAACTTCCCTTACGCTCAATTCTACAAAGGGGCGTTTGCCTATGCTGATACAGTCAATCAATCCGCTATGCCTTTTGTATCAGGTATGCGGAATCTTAAACCATTTCAGTTAGACACCCCAATTGTGGCGGGAAAGCCATTTTTCGACTATGCAAAACATTACTTTGAAA
>CAIMFA010000531.1 GCA_903840185.1 uncultured Lentisphaeria bacterium
GTAATCATTTACATAGCGGATTTCTTAAAAAGATTTCTTTTGAAGAGATTAAATCATGCTGGCCGCAGTCTCCGGGAGCGTATGCCATTCACTTTTCATCAATGATGCTCAGGTACGGATACAACCGGGCGGCGCTGTACGGGCTAAGCCGTGCGGCGATCTATTTTATCCGCCGTCCGCGAATGGATGTTTTACCGGAACTATCCACATTGCTGGCAGTCTGCAAAACAAAAATCCCCTCCCCCCGCCGGAAACTTCAGAAACTGTTCAAAAAATCAGGTATATAAATGAGTGACCAACCTTTAGTTTCAGTGATCGTACCCTGTTACAAGCAGGCGGAATTTCTGCCGGAAGCGCTGGACAGCGTATTTGCCCAGCAATATCAGAACTGGGAATGCATCATTATCAACGACGGTTCGCCGGACAATACTGAAGCGGTGGCGCAAACATGGCTGGCAAAAGACGCCAGATTCAAATATTTGCAGCAGGAAAACCAGGGGCCGTCCGCCGCGCGCAACAACGCGATACGTCACAGTTCCGGCAAATACATTCTGCCCGTGGACGCCGATGACAGAATCGGCCCGGAATATTTGTCCGGGGCGGTGGCGGCGCTGGAGCAGGACGCTGAATTGAAACTGGTCTACTGCCGGGCGGCTTTTTTCGGCGATAAGCACGGGGAATGGCAACTGCCGGATTACTCTCCCGCCGAACAGCTGGTGAGAAACTTGATTTTCAGCTGCGCGGTATTCCGGCGGGCTGATTTTGACCGGGTTGGCGGCTATGATGAAAGTTTCCGCCACGGTTACGAGGATTGGGAATTCTGGATCGCGCTGCTTTGTCCTGACGGCAAAGTATTGAAACTGTCCGCGATCCATTTTTACTACAGGATCCGGGACTGTTCAAGGCAGCATTCATTGTCCCGTGAGCAGATCATAGATTACGGTTTTAAGATTTATGAAAAGCATAAAGATATGTATTTGCGTTTTCATGGCAGTCCGCAGCAGTGTCTGATTGAAAATCAGCGTTTGAAAGAGGACTGGGCAGCCTTGATGAAATCCCCGAGGATGAAACTGGCCAATCTCCTGTTCATCCCGGTGGATTTAATCAGGCAATTCATGAAGAAGTAAATTCTAAAGTGCAAGAATACAAAATACAGCTTAACCACGAAAAACACGAAAAAACACGAAAGTAATACTGATAAAGAAATTAAAAAGACAAGTCAGCGGATGATCGCGTGAAACGCAAGCATCCGCTGACTCATGGTTTTGATTCTTTTCGTGTCTTGGATTTTTTTCGTGCTTTTCGTGTTTTTCGTGGTAAAAATGTATTCCCTGTATCCTGGTGTTAATGTATTTATTTATGAGTGATGCTAATGCCTGCTGTAAGTATTATTGTTCCCAATTATAATCACGGGCGATTCCTGGAAGAACGGCTGGAAAGTATTTTCGGCCAGACCTATCAGGATTTCGAGGTTATTCTGCTGGACGACTGTTCCACGGACAACAGCCTGGAAATACTGAAACGCTATGCGGCGCATCCCAAAGTCAGGGAACTCCGCGTCAATGAACACAACAGCGGCAGCCCGTTCAAGCAGTGGCGGCAGGGTCTTGCCCTGGCCGGCGGGGAATATATCTGGATCGCGGAAAGCGATGATTACGCCGGAAAAGATTTTCTGGCTGCTTTAGTGCCGATGCTGCAATCCAATCCGCGCCTGGGAATGGCTTACTGCCATAGCATGGTTGTCGGAGAAAATTCCGAAATCATCGGCGAATACAGCAATTACTCAGTCAGCTGCCCCGAGCGCTGGAAACACGATTTCACCAACTCCGGCACCGATGAGATAAGTTCATATCTGCTGCGCATCAATACCATTCCCAATGCCAGCGCCGCAGTTGTCAGAAAAGCGGCATTTGCGGATATGGTTGTTCCGGACAACCTGAAAACCATGGGCGACTGGTATATCTGGATCAAACTTCTCAGCCGGTGGGACATTGCCTATACTGCACAACCGCTGAACTATTTCCGCCAGAGCACTCAGTCCACCCGGCAGCATTGTTCATTTGCGGGCAAACAGGAACGGATTTTCCAGGCGCTTGAATTGACCAGACAACTGGCGCGGGAAGGTATTCTCAACGCCGCCAATCACCGCAAGGCAATATTATACCGTCTGGACAGTTGGGCGTATGAATATTGTATTGCCGGTTCACCCGGCGGCAGCCTTTTTGCTGTGCTGAAACATTTTCCGGCTTTAAAA
>CAIMFA010000532.1 GCA_903840185.1 uncultured Lentisphaeria bacterium
ATCCATCCCACCATGGACTCATAGTCTGTCGCCGGAAACTAGACGTGTACCGTCAGCCGCATACCAAGAAGCGCTCAAACAACGCCGGCCCATTTACGAAGCCACCTTCTCGCACGGCGGCGGTTACGCCCGCGCCGACATCCTCGTGCCGGTCGCCGGCAGCGCGTGGGATTTGGTCGAAGTCAAATCCACCACCGGCTTGAAAGAGGACGTCCACCTGCCCGACATCGCCTTCCAGGCGTTCGTGATAAGCGGCACGGGCATCAAGCTTCGCAAATGTTTCCTCGCCCACATCAACAACGAGTTTGTCCGGCATGGCATCATTGATCCCCAGAAGTATTTTACGCTCGCCGATGTCACCCAGCCCGTCTCCGCCATGTCCCGCGACATCGAGGCTCAGATCGACGCCATGCAGCGTGTCATCGGCGCGAAGTCGCCTCCCGATGTTCAGATCGGCCCGCAGTGTGACAGCCCATATACCTGCGCGTTGCACGAACAATGCTGGTCGTTCCTTCCGGAGGCCAGCGTCTTCACGCTCTATCGCGGCGGCCAGAAAGCATTCAGCCTCCTTGAACGCGGCATCCAAAAAATCGCCGATATTCCCGCCGACGTGGAACTGACAGACAATCAATCCATCCAGCGCGCCGCCGTGCTGGCCGGCCAGCCGCACATTGACCGCCCGGCGCTGGCCGCGTTTCTCGGTCAGCTCGAATATCCCATCAGCTACCTCGACTTCGAGACCATCGGCACCGCGATTCCACTGTTTGACGGCGTCAGCCCGTATCAGCAGATACCCTTTCAATACTCCCTCCACATCCAAAAGTCCGCCAATTCCAAGTTGGAGCATGTCAGCTATTTGGCCGCTGGCACCGCTGACCCCCGACCCGAATTCATGCAACACCTGGTGAAAAATCTGCCCGCCACCGGGTCGGTGGTGACCTATAACGCCAGCTTCGAAACCAGCCGGCTGAACGAATGTTGCGAACAACTGCCGGAGTTCAAACCGTGGTTGCGCAAAGTGACGCCGCGCGTCGTGGATCTGCTGCTCCCGTTTCGCGGCTTTCGCTACCACCACCCGGACCAGCACGGAAGTAACTCCATGAAAGCAGTGCTTCCGGCGCTCACCGGCAGCGGCTACGACCATCTGACCATCCAGGAAGGCGGCGCCGCCAGCCGCGAATTTCTCCGCGTGACCTTCGGCGATGTTACCGATGCCGAACGCCGCCGTGTGCGCCAGGCCCTCGAAGAATACTGTGGGCTGGACACGCTTGGCATGCTGCAAATTGTGAATCAGCTCAAATCGCTAACTTCATAACTACTCGCTATGCCCAAATCCAATCATTTACGATTGTGGTTTATCCGATCGTTGAAGATTTGCTTCCAATTTACCAATCGGTTGATTGTCAGGTAGGAACTTTTCAAAAACTTGGGACCGTTCCGTTTTTAGCAGATCAATAAACAGATCCTTAACCTGATTCGATAGTTTCAAATCATTAACCGTCCGTTCCAGTTCCTGAATCTTGCGCACCTCATCGGCTTTCCTATTGTCGTGATTTGATGAATGTTTCACGTGTGTCACAGCACTTCCGAAACCTTCCGAATCGCCTACTTCACCCGTTTTTTTTGACCGCTGGACTTCTTCCTGAATTACCGCTTCGACGCTATGCGGCGTGATGTAATATTTTCGCTCGTTTGGATCGAAATAACTGTCGAGTCGCGCAATGCCCTGACGATTGGGCTGGCACCAGTTGATGATGCTGCGTTCCGTGCGCGCCACGCCTGCCGTTTCAAACATCCGCGCCGTTTCCCGCACGGTCAGCGTGTGGTTTGCTTTACGTTCCGAAGTCTGCGGAATCTTGCCGAACTTTTCGGTATCATTCGGCACCGTGCGGAATTTTGCCGAAGCCTGCGGAAGATCAAATGGCGCTTCCGCATTTTGCGGAACGGGGCCGGGCAATTCCGGTAACTGCATTGATTGGTTTTCCGTTGGCATAATCGGACTCATTTTAACATGTTGTGAATTATTTGTGAACCAGGCCTGTGGATTAGCTGGTTGAGAAAATATTTGTTATGATGCTAGACATGGAAAAACCATCACGAGATTTCAAGGGCATCTGGATACCTAAAGACATCTGGCTATCAGATCAGCTCTCAGCTATGGAAAAGATCTTGTTCGTAGAAATCCATTCGCTCGACAACGAGGATGGCTGTTATGCTGGCAACAAATATTTCGCTAGTTTCTTCAAAGTAAGCGAACGACAAATTCGGAACTACATTGCTGCCTTAAAAGATAAAGGGTTTATTTCGGTTTCCATCGTCAACCTTAATGAGCGCGTCATGCATGCTATCGGGAAGTTTGCGCGGGTGCCGGACGCAGCGGTCAAGCGACTGCAAGAAGACCATCAAAAGCTAATCCGAAGGATGACCTGGGACTACCGGGGGGGTAGGAAATATTCTTCCAC
>CAIMFA010000533.1 GCA_903840185.1 uncultured Lentisphaeria bacterium
CTGATGTGCAAAAAAAAATAGCCGGATTTTTTTATTAAAACCGCAAAACTCTGAAAAATAACTGTTTTTATCTGCAAAAAGCAATTGATTTGACGCGGAACAGGTCTAAAATATACTCTTCACATATAATCAAATTATTAAAGGGTTGACATAAATATGACAAAAGATATTACGAAGGGCAAAAATAAGAAAGCCATAGATGCAGAGATTACCTCTACGGTTTTCGATGATTTTGAAAAGTTTGAATTCTTTTTTGTGACCTACTGGAAACAGATCATCTATTTATGCGTGGCGATTATTCTCGGCGTCGCGGCTGTCGGATCTTACATGGCATGGCAGAAAATCGCCGCCAATAACGCGGCCGGAGTGTTCGCCGATGCCCAGAAACCGGTTACCGGCAAAGATAACGCCCCCGATTATAAAGCGATGGCGGAAAAGATTCTTCTGGCGATAAAGCAGTATCCGTCCGAACCGGCGACACTGGGCGCACGCCTCCGCCTAGCTAGAATCTATATTCATGATAAAAGTTTTGACAAAGCCTTTGAGCAGTATAAAATTCTTGCCGCTTCAAAGCTGCCGGAAGAAATGCGCTGGAGAATCTGTCTGGACGAAGCTTACGCACTGGAACTTTGCGGCAAGCCCGAACAGGCTATCGCTAAATTTGTTGAAGGCTCCAGTGATCCTTTCAGCCCCGAAGATTTCCGCTGCGAAGCCAATTTCGGCGCCGGCAGACTTTATCTACAGAACGGCGATAAAGCCAATGCCGAAAAATATCTCACCAAAGCCGTAAACGCCAAAATGACTGTCAGCGATATGCAGCAGCCGGAATCCGGCATCATCTTCTGGCAAACCCAGGCGAAATTCACTCTGAACCGGATGAATACGCCAGTGCAGGCGGGCGCTCCCGCCGCTCCGGCAGCGAAAGCTCCGGCCGCTAAAACCGCTCCGAAAAAGTAGTTTTTTGTAAAAGGAGTCAGGAGTGACTGGTGACTGGTAGCTAGTGACTAGTGACTGGCTACTGGTAAAAAATTTATCACTTTAGAACTCTTTTCAAATTTCGAGGGTCTGGCTGATGGGACAACTTACAAAGAACCAGGAGGCGCTGATCAAGGCCCTCTATACCAGACATGGCAGAAAGAAATACGAGCTTTGTATTTGCGAGGGCGTTAGATGTTGCGCCGATTTCCTCGCCGCCAGTCCGGAACTGCTTGAATTACTGGTCTGCACGGAAGACTTTTCCCATGATTTTGACCGTTATAATCCGGTACGCATCCCCGAAAGTCAGTTTTCAAAACTTTCCGCCACTATCGCCTCTCAGGGTATTCTGGCGGTGGCGAAAAAGCCGGTAACGGTTCCCGAGTCAAAACCTCCAGCCGACCCGTTTATCTTCGTCCTTGACCGCGTGGGCGATCCCGGCAACTTCGGCACTATCCTGCGTACCGCAAAAGCCGCCGGATTGAAAGAATTATGGTATACCGCCGGTTCTGTAGACCCGTTCAATGATAAAGTGCTGCGTTCCGCGATGGCTGCTCAGTTTACCATCGGGCTGCGCCAGTTTGCCGACCTGGAAACACTTAAACAGGCGCTGACCGCGTTCGGCTATACCCGTTTTTACCGCACCGACCCTCATCAGGGCGCAAACTGTTTCACCGCGCCTGATCTGTTTAATAAATCCGTAGTGATTATCGGCAGCGAAGCCGAAGGCGCCGGTGAGCTCGACGGTTCCGTTCCGGTGACGATCCCGATGCCGGGCAACAGCGAATCATTGAATGCCGCCCAGGCCGCCACCATCTTCCTGTTCGAATACGTCCGCAGAACATTCGCCGCAAAATAGTAGATTCGTCATTCCGCCGCGAATTCGCGCGGAGGCCACGGCAAGGCAATGTATTTATTTAACAGGGATGAACAGGATATACAGGATGATAGACCGGAATTCCCGGGCAGGGAGCGGCCGTCCCGGCAGACCATCTATATGCATTTCGCCGTTCCGGCGATCCTTTTCATTTTTTTATTATCACGGCAGAAATTTTCAGGATGACGGTGTATTTTTCTAATCAAAAGAAGATATTAACCAACTTGAGATATACATGCGGTATTATAAACAGACACAAGGATTTTCCTGCGGTCCGGCCTGCGCCAGAATGATGCTACATTCCATGGGCATCGAGGAGACCGAAGAACAACTTATTGCCATCATGGAGGCCGCCGCGCATCAGGGCACGCCGCGGGCCAACTGGCATAAACTGGCGGCACATTATCATCTGGACATTATTGCCCGGGAGCCGGGGTCGCTGGAAGAGCTGATTGAACTTAAGGCGGCGGGATGGCAGATCACGCTGCTGGTACTGTCCGACGTGCCGCATTATGTGGTCTTTCTCGGCGTCCGCGACGGGCGCGTCTATATGCATGATCCCTGGAGCGGGCCGAACTACAGTCTGCTAATCCGTAATTTTCTCCGCAAGTGGGAAATCTCGCCGGAAAAATGGCGGCATGACAGCATCTACAACTCCCATCGCTGGTTCGTGGCGCTGAACGCCACTGGAAGGTCAAAGCAGGACAGTTTCAGCGAAACTGTCTCATATCACGGTGACGATCCCGATGCCGGGCTGCCGCGAATCACTGAATGCCGCCCTGGCCGGCCTCCATCTTCCTGTTAGAATACGTATGCGGAACATTCACTGCAAAATAGCAGGTCAATCCGCCGCGAATTCCTGGCGTAGTTTTTCGCCGTGTTCGTTCAGTTTTGGCGGAAGCTGTTTGGTGCAGGCGGAATCGTATGCCCCGAATTTTAGAGGAGAACCCGGCACCTGGCGTCCGCCGACATTTTCCACCATGTTTCTGGCCTGGATCTGGGGCATATTTTCTGCTTCGGTGACGGTCTGCACCAGTCCGACCGGAATATGGGCGGCTTCCAGTTTTGCCTGCCATTCCTCCGCTGTACCGGCGCTGAGCGCGACTTCCAGCGCGGGCTTTAAATCCCCGTAATTTTCGACGCGCTTTTCGTTGGAGTTGAACCGTTCATTCTGTGCGAGTTCCGGCAGCCCCAGCGTAACACACATAACGTCAAAAAGTTTGTCATTGCCGCAGCAGATGGCAAGCATGCGGTCACTGCACTGGAAAGTATCAAACGGGGAGATGGACGGATGGCGGTTGCCGATGCGGTGCGGATTGACATGTTTGGCCAGCGCATCCATCAGGCCGTGTTCCATCAGACTGAAAATGCCGTCCAGCATCGCCACGTCAATCGTGGTGCCGCGCCCGGTCCGCTCACGGGCGGCCAGCGCAGTGGCGATGGCCGCATATGCGAATACCCCCGCCGACAGATCGGCGATGGAAGTTCCGACGCGGGTCGGCGTGCCGTCGGGTTCGCCGGTAACGCTCATGATGCCGGACAGCGCCTGCACCACGGTATCGTAGGCGGGAGCCTGATGCAGCGGGCCGTACTGGCCGAATCCTGAAACCGAACAGACGATCAGACGCGGAAATTCCTTGACCAGTTCCGCCGGGTCCAAACCCAGGCGGGCCATGGCACCTGGACTGAAGTTCTCCACCACAATATCGGCTTTGCCAATCATGCGCTTGACCATCGCGAGGTCATCCGGATTTTTCAGGTCCATCGCTATGCTTTCCTTGCCGCGGTTGGCAAACCAGAAATAAGCCGAGGTGTCATCGTCATAAAACGGACCAAAAGCGCGGCTGTCATCGCCGGTATCCGGACGTTCTACTTTAATGATCCGCGCCCCCTGGTCCGCCAGCATCATCGTGCAGAACGGTCCGCTGAGTACATGGGTGAAATCAACGACGGTAATTCCGGCTAAAGGCTTGTTTTCCATAATAAATACCCCGTAAAGCAAGTTCTAAAGTGTTAAAGTTCTAAAGTTCTAAAGTTTTCACCATTCACCAATCTACTGTCTACTGTCTACTGTTATTCAATTTAGCATTTTACCAGTTTGCAAATAATTCCGGTGCAGTTCAAATGTCTTCGACAAATCATGCCCGATATGGCCGCCGCCTGCACTGTTCAGATAACTGTGCAGGTAAGCGCGGTATTCCGGGGCGGCGCATTTTTCGATAATCTTCCGCGCTTTGGCACGGGGCGAAAGGCCGCGCAAATCCGCGACACCGTATTCCGTCACTATCACTTTGACGGAGTGTTCGCTGTGATCCAGATGAGTACACATTGGAACGATTGACGAAATGCAGCCCTGTTTAGCGGTGGACGGCAGCATAAACACGGAAAGATAAGCATTGCGTTCAAAATCCCCGCTGCCGCCGATACCGTTCATAATATTCTGTCCGAAAAGATGCGTGGAATTGGCATTGCCGTAGATATCCGCCTCCAGCGCGACATTCAGGGCGATAACCCCCAGCCGCCGGATGACTTCCGGATTATTGGACAACTCCTGCGGGCGCAGCAATATTTTCGATTTATAGAAATCAAAATTCGCGTAAATTCTTTCCAGCGTTGCTGGAACTACAGTGAGACTGGAGGCGCTGATTCCGGAAATCCTGCCTTTATCCATCAGTTCCGCGGCGCTGTCCTGAAAAACCTCGGTGTACATGCTGAATACCGGAAAATCCGGGTGTTCGCCCAGCGCTTTCAGAACGGCATTATTGATATTGCCGACGCCGCTCTGAATTGGCAGAAATGCTTTCGGGATACGTCCGGAAGCCAGTTCGTTTAACAGGAATTCCACCAGGTTGGCGGCGATTTTACGGTCAGTATCATTGCATTCCGCGAACGCCCCGATTTCGTCCGGCGAATTTGTTTCAACCACGGCGGCGATTTTCTCCGGACGCACAGTAAGATAACCGCAGCCGATGCGGTCCATGGGGTGGCAGACGGGTACCGGCTTCCTGTCCGGCGGCGCACTCAGGAACGCGATGTCGGTGATTTCCTCCAGCCGCGGCGAATGATATGCATTCAGTTCGACAATTATCTTTTTAGCTTTTGCTGCGAAAGTCGGAGCCGCCCCGATGCCGGTGGTCAGAGTGATGCGTCCGGAGTTATCAATGGCCGAGGCTTCAATAATCGCGAAATCCAGCTCGCCGAAAAAGCCGTAATCAACCATCTGGGCGATTTCGGATAAATGCATATCGGTGAAATCAATTTTTCCGGCGTTAATCATTTTGCGCATGACGCCGCTGGTCTGGTATGGAGCGCGCCAGCCGACCGCGCCGGATTCCGCCAGCAAGTCTTCCGAACTCGCGCTGATGGATGCTCCGGACAGCAGTCTTACCTGAAAAGACTGCCCGGCCTGATGCAGACTGACTGCTCGTTCCGCCAGCGCTTTCGGAACCGCCTTGGGAGCTCCGGCCGGAGAAAAACCGCCGATGGCAACCGTGCTGCCGTCGCCGATTAAAGCGGCGGCCTCCGCCGCGGACATGACCGGAAAACGGTTATAACTGCTCATGAACATTCTCCGTAATACAAATTCTAAAGTTCTAAAAACTATGGGAATAATGAGAATAATGGGAATAATGGGAATAATGGGATATTGCCGACCAGCATGGTAGGAACATCTCTCATAACCACTTTCACTTGCCTGTAAAGATTGGTTTGCGCTTTTCAAAAAATGCGGCAATGCCTTCTTTGGCGTCATCGCTGTCATAGACCACCCGGCGCAAGCCCTGTAAACGTTCAAACTCGTCCGGGGTCAGCGGATTCGCTTCATTGAGCACTCTGAGCTCTTCTTTAATCAGGGAGATGGACAGCGGGGCTTTGACCGCTATCAGTTCAGCAATTTCCATAACAGCGGCTTCGAGCTCCGCCACCGGAAAAGTGCGGTTGACAATGCCGGTCTGCAAGGCGCGTTCCGCACTGACCGGTTTGGCAGTAAACAACATTTCTTTGATAACGTGCAGACTGCAATCGCGGATCAGATTATGAATCCCGACAATATCGTATGCCACGCCGAGATTTGCCGGAGTCATCGCGAAAGTGCTGGTGTCCGCGGCGAAAATCATGTCGCAGCTCATCACCAGTTCAAAGGCACCGCCCCAGACCGAGCCCTCGACCATAGCGATAACCGGTCCCGGAAAACTCTGGATAGCCCGGACGCCGCGGCGCAGCGGATCTTGATAACTCAGCGGGTCGCGGCTGCCTTTGGGCAGTTCGCTGATGTCGTGCCCGGCGGAAAAAACTTTGCAGCCTGCGGGAGCCCGCAGGATTACGCAGCGCGCGCCCTGTTCTGTTATCTGATTCAGCCCGGCAATCAGATCGTCAATTAATTCTTTGCATAAGGCATTAAGTTTGGGCGGATTGTTCAAGGTGATAACGCCGGTGCGGTTTTTCATTTCGGTAATTACCAGACTCATTTTTCATCCTCCAGTGATTTATATTTATCGTTACCGTTGTCTTTATTTAGCCTGTTTTTCACCACAGGGTACTGAGGACACAGAGATAATATAAGCATCAGCGAATTATTTCGGGAATACCCACCGTAATTCGCTGACTACGGTTTTAACTCCGTGTACTCCGTGGTAAAAATGTTTTCCTGTTTTCGGTGTCTCCATTTCACATTTTTAGCACTTTTGCTACTCTTCGGTTTTAATAACTTTAGCACTTTAGAACTTTAGCACTTTAGAACTTCCCCGATTACATCCAGCGACTTGGCGGCGCTTTCGAGCATCGGGGTGCCGGGACAGAAAATTGCTTTGACGCCGTGCTGATACAGGAAATCATAATCCTGCGGCGGAATTACTCCGCCGGCAACGACTTTAATATCCTCCCTGCCGATCGCCTTGAGCTGCGCGATCAAGTCAGGCAGGAGGGTTTTATGTCCGGCGGCGAGCGATGACGCCCCGATTAAATCCGCATTACTGGCGGCCGCCAGTCCGGCAACTTCTTCAGGGGTGGAGAACATCGGGCTGAAATCAACCGTAAAGCCCAGATCGGAATAGGCGCTGGCGATCACTTTCGCGCCGCGGTCATGTCCGTCCTGACCCATTTTAGCGATCAGCACGCGCGGCGGACGGCCATTTTTCTTCGCCAGTTCCGCGACCCGTTCATGGATTGCGTCAAACTGCGCTTTGGCCGCCGGATTCTGCGCAAATACTCTGGCGACAACTCCGGTCACGCAATGCGTTTTCTGCTGATACCGTCCGAAGACTTCTTCCATGGCATCGGATATTTCGCCGATGGTTGCCCGCAGCCTTGCCGCTTTGACCGCGACGGCGAGCAGATTTCCATTCCCGGCGGCCGCCTGTTTTATTTCCTCCAGCACGGCTTTTACTGCCGCGTTGTCCCGCGATGCTTTGATTTTGCGCAGCGAATCAATCTGCTCATGGCTGACGGCGCTGTCATCAATCTCGCGCACGTTTACCGCTTCCTCTTTTTGCAGGTGATATTTATTCACGCCGACGATCACCCGGCTGCCTTCGTCAATCTGCGCCTGCATGGTTGCGGCCGCTTCATCAATCATCCGGTTCGGAATCCCGGCTTCAATGGCTTTAGCCATGCCGCCGTTTTTCTCAATCAGGTCAATCAGCGCGCCGGCCTGATCAATAATTTCCTGCGTCAGCGATTCAACATAGTACGAACCGGCCAGCGGATCCACCGTGCGGCAGATTTCCGACTCCTCCTGAACGATGATCTGGGTGTTGCGCGCGATCCTGGCGGAAAATTCTGTCGGCAGCCCCAGCGCTTCGTCAAACGCGTTGGTATGCATCGACTGGGTGCCGCCAAGTGCGGCGGACAGACATTCAAGCGTGGTGCGGACTACATTGTTGTACGGGTCCTGCTCGGTCAGCGACCAGCCGGAGGTCTGACAATGCGTCCGCAGCGCCAGAGAATGCGGATTTACCGCGCCGAATTTTTTTACCGCGTCACTCCACAGATAACGGGCTGCCCTCAGCATAGCCACGTTCATGAAGAAGTCCATGCCGATGCCGAAGAAAAATGACAGTCTCGGCGCGAAATCATCAATATGCAGTCCGGCGTCAACCGCTGCCCGGATATATTCCATGCCGTCGGCAATGGTGAACGCCACCTGCTGGACGCAGTTCGAGCCGGCCTCGCCGATATGATATCCACTGATGCTGATCGTGTTGAATTCCGGCATATTCGCCGAACAGTACGCGATGATGTCGGAAATAATGCGCATGGAAGGTTTCGGCGGATAAATATAGGTGTTCCGGCAGAGATACTCTTTGAGAATATCATTTTGAATCGTGCCGGTCAGCTTTTCCGGAGTGACTCCCTGCTCTTCGGCGGCGACGATGTAAAATGCCATGATCGGAATGACCGCGCCGTTCATCGTCATGGAGACTGACATGTGGTCCAGCGGAATCTGGTCGAACAGGACTTTCATGTCTTCAACCGTATCCACGGCAACCCCCGCCTTGCCCACATCACCGGCAACCCGCGGATTATCGGAATCGTAGCCGCGATGAGTGGCCAGGTCAAATGCGACCGAAAGCCCCTTCTGGCCAGCCGCCAGATTTTTGCGGTAAAAAGCATTGGATTCATGCGCGGTTGAAAATCCGGCGTACTGCCTGATCGTCCACGGACGCCCGACGTACATGGAGGCCCGCGGCCCGCGGATATACGGCGGCAGTCCGGGGAGTGTATTCAGGTTTTTTAACTGACAAAGATCTTCCGCGGTGTATAGCGGTTTTACGGTAAAGCCTTCAGGAGTATTCCAATTCAAATCATCAATGGTTTTATGAAGCGATGCCGCCTCTTTCGCCGCCCGTCCCTGCCATACATCGAAATTTTCCATGCTGCTTTCTCCTGTCGTTGCACATCAATTTTATGAATCCGGCTGAAAGCCGTATTTCCCGCTGAAGATAATCTCTACAATAGCCTGACAGAATAAAATAACAAATACGGCAGAACGCAAACGCATTAGATTTTGGTTTGAAGTTATTATAACAGTGATAGACAGGATGCACAGGATAAGAACAAGAGTTTGCCCGTGCAGAACACAGCACGGCAAAACCGCAACTAGAATTGAATATCTAATATTCCGTCCGGCGAAGCTGGATCCCGCAAGGCGGGAAAATATCCAATATCCAACACGGAATATCCAATGTCCAACAGAACAGCCAAATACTCATTCACCAGTCACTCCTGCCTTCAGTATTCTACGGTCTACTGCTCCCAGTCTACTGTATAATTCTGACTCCTGACTCCTGTCTCATGACTTCTGGCTTTTGCACAACTTCAGCAAATCATCCACATGGGCGGTCGCCAGGCATTCAACCGTGTCCGCCGCGCCATAATAGATTTTGACTTCGCCGGAATCCTCCAGAATCATACCGCCGGGGAAAATCACGCTGCCGCGAAAACCATTCAGTTCGTGATCCAGTTCCGCCCGGATGACCGGTTCAGGACACAGACCAATGACTTTCGCCGGATTTTCAAGATCGAGCAGCATCAATCCTCCTAAGTACTCCTTGTTCCATTTCTGCCCGGCCCAGGCGTTAAGCATTTTGTCACTATGTTTGTAAACGGCGTGAATCGTGGTCAGCCAGCCTTTTGATGTTTTTACCGGCGGAGCGGCGGGACCGATTTTGGAGTTGGCGTAGGGAACCTGCTCGGTTCCCAGCACCAGTTTCGTATCGCCCCAGTAACGCAAATCCGGCGATGCCGAACTCCAGATGTCAAATTTTTCCTGATAACCGCGGCTGTATTCCGGAAACGGACGCTCCAAACGAAAATAACTCCCGCCAATCTTTTCCGGAAAAAGAACCATATTACGATTGTCCGGAGCGGTCATGGTCAGGATTTGATAGCTGTCAAAATCCTCGGTTTTCAGGATTCCGCCGCAAACGCCGTGCCTGGTGTCACAGGCAAAACACATGTAGCAGACGCCGTCAATTACTGTCAGGCGCGGATCGTAAAATCTTAGTATCTCGGAATCTTTGCCGCCCGATATGGTTCCAGTAATCCAGGGGCGGGAATTGACATACCACTTGATGCCGTCACTGCTTGTGGCAACACCTAAAACCGTGTGGCATTCACTGGATGTGCTGTCCGGCTTGAAGCCAACATCGTTCCGGAAGACCATCACATATTTCCCCTGGTATTTGGCGATTCCGGCGTTGAATACCAGATCGGCCGGATAGGAAATGTCACCGGCCTGCAAAACTGGTTTCTGTAATTTAGTAATCATAGCTGTTTACCTTCCGAAAGTTTCAAATATCAATTATATTAGAGATTTTTAGTTCAGGCGTGTCCTGAGTTTGTCGCTGATGGCGGATCAGTCTTTGATGTCTTTGCTGACTATTTCCCCGGGAACAGTGCTTTTGTCCATCCAGATTTTGCGGCCAGGATAAAGACTGGTATGAATTCCGGTGTGGACATTGTCGCCGATGATGACCCCCAGTTTGCGCCGTCCGGTATCAAGCAGGGTTCCGGCTACTTCTGATTTGTGGTTGCGTCCGTCATGCCGCAGGTTGGCGGTAATCGTGCCGGCGCCGAGATTGGTATGCGGACAGATCACGGAATCGCCGATGTAACTCAAATGTCCGGCGCTGACCTTGTGCATCAGCAGACTGTTCTTGATTTCCACCGCCTGTCCGACGTGACAGTTGTCGCCGATATAGGTGCTGCCGCGCAGATAGCAGTTGGGGCCGATCTTGCAGTTTTCGCCGATAATGATTTTGCCTTCGATATAAACTCCGGGCAGCAGCACGGAACCGGCACCGAGATGAACAATGCCGTCAATGGTCACATTCTGGCGGACGGTGCCCTGAATATTGTCTGTTTCAATCGCGCCGACAATCTTCTCGTTTACCGCCAGCAGATCCCACGGATACCGGATATGGATGGATTCGCTGTCAATTTGAACAGTTTTTGCCGGCGCTTTGCCGCTAAGGGTTATCCGGGCGAGTTCCAGCCCGTCACCGCCGGTTATAATCATGCCGTCAGCGGCATCCATAATCAGAGCGATCATATCATGGGAGGGCCAGAAGTCGGGGCGGATGGACATGGACCAGTCCGCGCGCGATTTGGATTCAAACATCCAGACGAGGCGTTCCTCAAGCGTGAGTCCGGCAACAGGAATTTCCTGAAACTTTCTGCAGCAGGTGACCGGCATCATTTCAGCCGGCGAACCGAGATCAATCACGTTTACTTTCACAGCTGTCTCCTCCGGATGATAATTATCTTAGCAGAGTTCCTTTTGAACGGCCGCTTCGAGCCGGGCTGTCCATTTGTCAACGTCGTCGCGCTGTCTGGCCTCGACCAGTATCCTGATTTTATTTTCAGTTCCGGAATATCTGACGATAGTACGCCCGAAACCGTTCAAGGCCTGTTCACAAGCTTTGATTTCCGCGGAGAGTACCGGCAGTTTTTCGAGCGGGATCTTGTCCTTGACGCCGATGCTCCTGATAACCTGGGGATATTCCTCCATCACGTCCGCGAGTTCCGCCAGGGTTTTATTGCGGTCGATCATCATTTTCAGTACATGCAGCGAAGTGATGATGCCGTCCCCGGTGGTGGCGTAGTCCATGAAAATGATATGTCCGGACTGTTCGCCGCCGACATTGAAGCCGCCGCTGCGCATGCGTTCGATGACATAGCGGTCGCCGACTCCGGTCTCCTCGACCCTGATGCCGGCTGCATTCATGGCTTTGTGCAGGCCGAGATTGCTCATGCTGGTGACGACGACAGTGTCTTCGGCCAGCTGTTTTCTGGCTTTGAAATCCAGCGCGCAGAGCGCGATAATGCGGTCGCCGTTGACTTCGTTGCCGTTGGCGTCGCAGAAAATGCAGCGGTCGGCATCGCCGTCCAGGGAGATTCCGAGATGCGCCTTGTGTTTCTTCACCAGTTCGGAGGCGTGAGAAATGCAGGTGGCGCCGCAGTTGAGGTTGATGTTGGAACCGTCCGGGTGAACGGCGGTTTCGATCACTTCCGCGCCGAGTTCCTTCAGGATCAGCGGCGCCATCGAATATGCCGCGCCGTTGGCGCAGTCCAGCACCACTTTCAGCCCTTTTAGGCTGTGGTTGCGGATGGAACTTTTAGTAAATTCAATATAACGGCCTCTGGCGTCGTCAATGCGGTACGCTTTGCCGATCAGTTCCGAACTGATATGGCTGCTGTTGATTTCCCCGCGCAGCACGATTTCTTCAATCTGGAGCTCAGCCAGGTCGGGCAGTTTGAATCCGTCGCCGCCGAAAATCTTGATGCCGTTGTCGTCAGCCGGGTTATGGGAAGCAGTGATCATGATGCCGCATGAGGCGCCCATCGAGCGTGTCAGATGGGCGACCGCCGGGGTCGGCATCGGGCCGACGGCCAGCACGTTCATGCCCATGCTCACCAGTCCGCTGGTCAGCGCGGTCTCGATCATATAACCGGAAAGGCGGGTATCCTTGCCGACAATCGCTTTCATCGAACCGCCTTTGCCGTGTGCTCCGAAAACGTAGGCGGTGGCTTTGCCGATCTGAAGCGCGATCTCCGGAGTTATCGGATAAGTGTTCGCCTTGCCGCGAACTCCGTCTGTGCCAAAAAGTTTTCTCATAAAGTATTTGCCTTAAAAATATTTAAAAACGCAGAAATCATGCAATAATTTCAATGGTTTAAAATAGCACCGTAAACAGGCAAAATCAAATAATACAAATCGTTTATTATCAGGACTATACAATGCCAACTTTTTTACATTGAAAGTAATTATAACCGCTTATACGGTTTTGCCGCCGCGGAACTGAGTATAGCCGGTCATGTCAACGACTTCGCCGCAGGTGATCCACGGGGCGTCATGTTTATCCGGCAGCCGGTTTTCCCGGAACGCCTTCAGGATGATGTCCTCGATGCCGGTTATTACGTCCAGCCGCACGCCATTGCCGTCCTTGATGATCTGGACGTTTTCGGACGGCACCTGGTGAACTGCGCAGGATTCATGGGCACCGTTGCAGATGACAGTCTGGGCGGCCGCAATTTCCAGGCTGCAGATAAAGCGGTCATGGCCATGCAGCTTGTAAATGAGCGCATCCATCACGTTTTTCCGGACCGCCGGATCTTTTGAAGACGCGAATTCCTCAACGGAACCGTCCTTCAGCTTGATTACGGTCTTATCCTGATCGTATTCGATGTCACCATGTTCGCCGCAGATAACGGTCACAGGGCCTTCATATTTTTCGCAGCTGTGGGTTACATAAAACAGCAGAGTCTTTCCATCGGCGGTCACGGTTTTTATCCAGGCGGTATCGGCGCTGGTAATCGGCTTGGCATGAAAAAGCCCGGCCTGCACGGAGGCGATGGTTGCGGCCTTATCGAAGGTTTCTCCGGCATAGAAACTCAGCAGGTTCAGATAATGCGCCAGAGCATTGTTAAACGGGCTGTCCAGCACCCAGGCTTCGCCGCTTTTCAGCTGGCCGGCCCAGCTGTTGCGCTGATAATAATCTAAATTACGCGGCCAGAAACCGTAAGTTTTAAGGGTATGCACCCGGCCGATTCTGCCGTCCAGTAGATACTGCTTGATTTTGCGGGTTTCCGGCTGATACATGGTCTGATAGCCGACCGCGACAAATTTTCCGGTTTCCTGTTCCACCTCATGGATGGCGGCGGCTTCCTGAACGGTCGCGGCCAGGGGTTTTTCAACATAAACACTGGCTCCGGCGCGCAGGGCGGCAATACTCATCGGCGCATGCATGGCGATGCCGGTGGGAATGAAACAGATATCAATTTTACCGCGGAGGACTTCCAGCATCTGCTTGTAGTCCGTGAATAACTGGCAGCCGATACTTTTCAGGAAGTCGCATTTCTCTTTTTCCTCTTCCTGATTAATAATGGTCGCGCCGGTGATGCTGACCCGTTTATGCTGATATTCCCGGACAAGGTCGTCATAATGGACGCGCCCGAATCCGGAGACTCCGACAATTGCGGCATTTATCATTTAGTTCAGTTCCTTCTAGTTAATACCGGTCCGCGGTCTTTACTTCTATTTAAGACGCGAATCTGTATAACATAACGTCAGTAACTAAATTAGCAATCCGCAAAACTGCGGAATTTTCGCCCGTTAATACAGGCTGAGCCAATGGACTGGCACGGACTTTCACCGGTCGTCACGGACGGAAACGAAGGCAGGCTTCTATTCATGTGCTGTCCGGAGTCATCATTGACTTTCACTGCCTGTCTGTGATTGCCCGTGCAGGCCGCGTCTGCCACCCGTAGCTGCACATCTTCCTGGGTCTGCGCTTCTTTAAGCTCAACAGTTACGGGTGGCGCCTTGAATTACTGGAACAGTTCGGCGACTCTCACAGTGCGTTCTTCGCGGCGGGATATCTCCGCGGCCTGGCCGATGGCGGTTGACCACATGCCGTGCGCAGTCGTTGAACAGTTCTGTTCTTCGCCTTTGAGCACCTTGAAAAAGGATTCTATCAGCATGGGATCGGCGCCGCCGTGTCCGCCTTCGCTTTCAGGTATATGGTGGGTGATGACTTCCTGACTCCAGCGCGGACGGATAATAATTGTCCGGTTATGCAAGCTGACCTCGGCCTGGCCGCGATCCCCGACAACCGTATAAAGCCGGTCACTCATCGGCGTGATGAAACATTCGAGATGGCTGGCTTTAGCGCCGTTTTCGTATTCGACGATCGCGATGCCGTTGTCATGAGTATCTTTATCGGAGGTATACATGCATAGGTCTTTGGAGTAGCCGTCTGAATCCACTGCGCGGTCACCCCACGGCGTATTCTGGATATCGTCAATCTTATAAACGTCCGGACAAATCTCTCTGTAAGGGCATTGATGACAGGTCGGGCCTACCGGCACGCCGGGTTTTACCTCGAACGGGATATGCTGCGGATTGAGCACGTCAACTCCGGCGAAAGCACTGACTTTTACCGGTTTAGGGAAATCCAGCAGCCAGTTGAAAATGTCAAAGTCATGGCTGCCTTTGTGAATCCAGAGACCGCCGCTCTTTGCGTAGAGACGGTTCCAGCGGGACATGTAAGTGCGGCCGCCATCGTAGAATTCCCGGTTTTCAATCAGAAATACCCGCCCCAGTGTGCCTTCGGAGATGATTTTCTTCAGTTTTTTCAGTACCGCATGATGGCGCAGATTAAAGCCCATCATAATATTTTTGCCGGCTTTTTCCGCCGCGCGGATGATGTTCTGACAGCCTTTTACAGTTATCGCCAGCGGTTTGTCAATCAGTACATTGACCCCGTTGTTCAAAGCCGCGACCGCATTGGCTTCATGGCAGAAGTCCGGGCTGGTAATTACTACCGCATCGAGTTTTTCAGCGGCGATCATGGTCTCGACGGAATTATAAAAGTTAGGAGTGAAACCCAGGTCTTTGGCGGCAAATTCCATCCTGACCTGGTTGGGATCACACAGCGCCACCACCTGTGCGTCTTTGCGCGTTGCAATCGTTTTGCCGAAAGACATGATCCCTCTGCTGCCGGCTCCGATAATACCTACTTTGAATTTTTGGTCACTCATTTTTTGTCCTTTTGTTTCAGGATATTATTAATGTCCTGCTTTATTGATTATATATTTAAGTTGAACTTCTGATTTTCAAGTTCATTGTAACTCCGACCGCGTTTGCCTGTTCACTGGACTTAATGATCTTATTCAGCAGCATTTCCGCCGCCAGTTCGCCAGCTTTGAAATTCGGCTGGGCTATAGTTGTCAGTCCTGGGCTGGTGAATGCCGCCAGTTCACGGTTGTCAAAACCGATGACCGCGATCTCCTCCGGCACCTTGACCCCGCATTCCCGGAACCCGGCAACCAGTCCGGCGGCAAGATAATCCGAGTATGCAATCACCGCATCAGGCCGGATCTTTGTTCCGGCAATATTTTTAGACATCGCAACTGCCAGATCAAAAATCCGTTCCAGATCGCTTCCCAGATAACTGCGTTCTCTGAAAATGATTTCTTGCAATTTTAGCTCTTTTATGGCTTTACGGTAACCGCGGATACGGTTGCAGCAGATGCCGGAAAATCCCGCAAACGCGATTTTACGGCGTCCTTTTTCCGCCAGATAATGTACTGCATCCTGCACACCCTGCAAGCGGTCAATGTAAACACAGTCCATTTCCGGTATTACGTCATATGAAATCAGCACCGCCGGAGTCTGCTTTGCTTCCATCAGCCGGTAAATTGATTCGTACAGTTCGCCGTCGCCGATGATGATAATACCCGCCGGATTCTGTCCGGAAATATCCTCCAGCAACTTTAAATTTGCCGGCTCGCAGGCATTGTCTATATCCAGGAAATGCAGATGCATCTCATATCCGGAGGCGGACAGACGCCGCTTGATGCCGACAAACTTTTCCATCATCAACTGGTCGCCGCTGCTGCGGTTTTCCCCGATGAAGCTGATTACTGCTATCTCATAATTCTTGCTGAAGCGCAGACTGCGCGCCGCCCGGTTGGGACGGTAGCCAAGCTCCGCGGCTATCCGCATCACCTTCCCGCGGGCATCCTCTGATACATAACCGCTCCCCCGGAGCGCCCGGCTGACAGTATTTATCGAGAGTTCCGCTCGTTTCGCGATATCTTTTAAACTTGCCATATAAAAAAGTTTCCATATATACTCTACACCGCTGAAAATTTAACATAGATTGCGAAGATTTTGAGAATTGGTTCGTATTCTGAGAGGCTGCCGATACCGTGGTATCGAAGGCCTCGAAGAGTGCGAATCCAAACTCGAAAGATCGCAATCCCGCAAGCGCGGGACGATTGTCTAGCGTCAGCCGTGTAGAGTATGTCTCAACGTTACCATATTACTATAATCGCGGCAGATTAAAATGTAAACCACCGGAAGATAAAAAATTTAAAAAATATCTCAACGTTACCATACGACAGCAATCCCGGCTTTAAAAATGCAAAAATTGGGAACGTAAACATCAAAAGCGCTGTAAACACAGACACAAAGGGCTGCTCCCGGATTTCAGGAAGGAACAAATTCCCCCTTAAATGTGTGTATATTGCAAAATAATCGTATAAATATTTGTATTTCTTTGCTCATCGTGCTATACTTATAGCTGTAGAATTTTTGATGATGTTTTGTAAGTGTTAAATTTATGATGGTTGTCAAATATTTACCGGACGGGAATTAGTCCTGTTCAGTAATTTGTCTATTTTGTCCGCCTCGTTTTAGGCTGACGAAACCCGGCGAGTCACCTGCCGTTAAAAGGGGAGCATTGAAATATCTTTCTGGCCATGGAAAAATTTTCGGTTTTATTTTACATTAATAATCATGGCGTTCAGGAAGAAGAAAAATGAATCTCTATGTCGGCAACCTCTCATTCAAGACCACAGACGCATCACTCAAAGACGCATTCCAGGCTCACGGACAGATCGAATCTGCCCGCGTTGTAATGGATCGTGATACCGGAAGCTCCAAAGGCTTCGGCTTTGTCGAAATGCCCAACCGTGAAGAAGCCATGGCTGCAGTCTCTGCACTCAACGGCACCGATCTCGAAGGCAGAAGTATCAACGTGAACGAAGCCCGTCCGAAACCCGAAGGCGGCGAACGCCGCAGCAGCGGTGGCGGATTTAGCGGCGGCAATCGCGGCAGTGGCGGATTCAGCGGCGGCGGAAGTCGCAGAAGCTACTAAGTTTCAGTAACGCTTTAGCGTTTTCACAGCCGGCAGGAGTAATCCCGCCGGCTGTTTTATTGTACCTGTATAGGCAACTATAAAATTATTTTTTTCTTGCACTTGCGCTTTAAAACTGATTATTTGCTGATATAATTACATGCGTTCTTAATCAGGAAAATAGAAGAGGTCAGGATGGAAGCGGCGGTGATAAATTTATTTATTAATACCATGATCGCGAGCTTTATCGGAGCACTCATACTCAAGCTCGCCGTCAAATTGGTTCAGAAGCTGAGGATTGCATATTGGGACGCATTCATGACGGTTTTTCTAGCCGGTATCGTAAATATCTTTATGGGATTAGCTGCCGGTCTGTCACTGGGAAGGGTAGTGTTGTCTATAACTGTGCTCTGCGTTATAATACCGGTCATGCTGTCGGCACAGTTTCTGATTCAGGCCGGATTCATTAGTTTGCGCCTCAATATCCCACTCAGCAGAGCCTGCCTGGTCACGCTCATCATGGTTGGAATCATTCTTATCATCGCGGCAGTTTTATTTGCGCCTTTATTTATTATGAGCCACGCTTTTTCAAATTAAAAAATACTTTTTATTGCAGTACCGCTTTTAAAACCGGCTTTTTCCCGATATATACTCTGCACGGCTGAAAATTTAACTATAGATTGCGAAGATTTTGAGAATTGGTTCGTATTCTGAGAGGCTGCCGATACCGGGGTATCGAAGGCCTCGAAGAGTGCGAATCCAAACTCGAAAGATCGC
>CAIMFA010000534.1 GCA_903840185.1 uncultured Lentisphaeria bacterium
AGCTTTAATAAATATTTGCGTTTTGTATTGGGATAATCTATAAACAAATCAACTTTTTTAGGAGGATTACAATGAAGTTGCACTCTGCCTATCTTAATCCGTTCCAGCCTTTCCCTGAACTTGAAATTGGCAGCCGGGTCAAGGGACAATCCCGGCGCTCCTTTGATAATACCAAGTCTGATGAATGCAAGGAACAACCGCGGCACGCCATAGAAGACAACATGAGCCGGTCGGTTTTATCCGCAATCGCTAACACCGAAAGCCCATTGGCTGTGTCAATGTTTCTTAAAGCGCTCGCGTCGCATGGCTCATCTGCACTCCGTACTCGCATAGAGGCTTGTTCTCAAACGATACGAAATATAAAAGACTCGAATACGATCGAATTCGGTCTGCAAGCATGGCCAGTCGCCGCTATGGAGGAACGCGAGAATCTGGATATGGAAGTGTTACTGATTGGTATCTCATCCTCCCACAAGGGGACATGGACTCATGACCAGCGGTCAGCGCCAGAATATCCCAAGCCTGACGCCTGGATTTATGTTCCAGGCAAAATATTGTTGGTTTTTGAATTTAAGAACGACGAGCACCCGCTTGATGCAACCCAAATAAGCGCTTATGCACATTATCTCAAACTGTTTACTGAAAAAGACGATGTTCCGCAGGCAAAAGCAGGCGGGACTTTGAATTCGGTGGAGGAAGCTAAAAAAGTTCAGAATGCATGTGCAAACTTGGTGCTTGATGCGTCTTGGTCAACGGTTGTAAAAGCACTCAGCGACATCCAGCAGCAAGAGGATATAGATGGTATAGGACGGTGGTGGCTCTGCGGACAGGCCGCTGATTATGTAAAATGGCATGTCTTCCCGCCGTATCGTGGAATTAATACCATTTTAGAGTGGCTGAATGGTCCCGATACTCCAGACCGCCGCAATCATTTGCGAAGGTTGGTAGGCGAGATGGGTAAAGTACTTGATAAGCCGGGGGATCAAAACGCTATTACCTTTGCTAAAAATGCCAATGGAGAGTATGATTTCAAACGTGGTGCTGGTTCTGCACTATATGTGAAACTGATACAGAATGGAAAACTATTGAAACATGATTGGCTAGACGGGTATGGGAAGATAGATGCCGTGCTTTGGTTCTGGTTTGCAGAAAAGGAAAGTGATCGGATCGGACTGGAATACTATACACAAGCACACGGGAGCCAGTGCAGTAAAGGAAATCCTGATCAAACCGCCTGGAATGATGTGAGTAAAAAACATTTAGAGTGTGCATCGAAATTTGAAAAATCGGTTGCAGATTGGGTATCATCATCGAAATGCCTGATGAAAATGAATGTGTCAACAGTTCGCTTCAATGGGCAAAAGATAAATTGGCAAGGCGGAGGAATTGGAGTTCCGGATGAGGAATATTCGACTCCGATCGAACTAAAAGCAGCACTGAAATTTCTCCAGGACAAAAAAGATAAGCTTTGGTGTTTTCCCACAGTGGACCATCGCGATGAGATTAAAAATGCGGCAACAAAAGTCAGGAAACCAGCGCTTTCCTTATTGATACCATTGGATGTCGAAAAACTTAAGAATTGTGAGGATGATATGCTCCAGGAATTTATGCAGAAAGCAGTAGAAAGTATCAAAAGCTAGATAAACCACCCTTTAATCCGTGCCGGAAAACATTCTCTTAGTGTCTTTGGATCACGCCTGCGGCGGTGCATATTAACAGCTTAAAATTCCATAGGATAATTCTAATTTCAGCGGTGCGGCGAACGATTAATAAAATATCTGTTTTGCAGATTGAAATTACCTGAATCCGGGGCATTTTATGTGAGGTTTTATAACAGAGACAATTGCAAAGCTCAAGTTTTGCATGAATTCAGAATCTAGAATGAAATTCGAACTAAAATCCGGATTTATTCTGACTCCTGACTCCTGACTCCTGAATTCTGACTCCTTTTGCAATTACCTCAACAGTGCGGAGACGTGAAAAATTTATGGCTTTAAGCTGGAATGAGATTAAGCGGCGGGCGATTGACTTTGCCGGAGAATGGAAAAACGAATCCAGGGAAGATGCGGAAGCAAAATCTTTCTGGGATGCGTTTTTTGACGTATTCGGCATTTCACGTCGCCGTGTTGCCGCTTTTGAAAGACCGGTTGACAAAATCGGCCATGTGCAGGGTTATATTGACCTTTTCTGGAAAGGCACGCTGATCGTTGAGCATAAATCCCGCGGCAAAGATCTCGACAAAGCCTATTCCCAGGCGCTTGATTATTTTAACGGGCTGAAAGAGTGTGAACTGCCGCAATATGTGCTGGTTTCCGACTTTGACCGTTTCCGCCTTTACGATCTGGAAGAAAATAAACAGTACAATTTTCAATTGAAAGATTTCCATCGGCATATTCATCTTTTCAGCTTCATCGCCGGCTATGCCAGCAGGAGCTACCAGCCGGAAGCTCCGATCAACATCAAAGCCGCGGAATTGATGGGTAAACTTCATGACCGTCTGGCGCAGTCCGGCTACACCGGCCATAAACTCGAAGTATTCCTGGTCAGAATTCTATTCGCGCTTTTCGCCGACGATACCGGGATCTTTGAGAAAAATATTTTTGCCGATTATATCGAACAGCGCACCGCCTCAGACGGTTCCGACCTGGGCATGCATCTGGCCCGGCTGTTTGAAATATTGAATACCCCGGAAGACCGGCGCAACCAGAATCTCGATGAGGCGCTTCAGGCGTTTCCGTATGTCAACGGCAGACTGTTTGAAGAGAACCTCCCGTTCGCCGACTTCAACAGCGCCATGCGCGCTGCGCTGCTGGAATGCTGCTATTTCAACTGGAGCCTGATTTCCCCCGCTATTTTCGGCTCCATGTTTCAGTCCGTCATGGACCGAGAGAAACGCCGCAACCTCGGGGCGCACTATACTTCCGAACAGAATATCATGAAGCTGATCAAGCCGCTTTTCCTTGACGGCCTGAGAAGCGAGTTTGCCGATATCGCCGGGAAACGCAATAACCGGAAGCCGCTGCTGGAGGCGTTCCATGACAAACTGGCGGCGCTGAAGTTTTTCGATCCGGCCTGCGGCTGCGGCAACTTTCTGGTCATTACCTACCGGGAACTGCGTCTGCTGGAAATTGAGATCATTAAAGAACTGTACAATGATTCCGTGCTAGACATCGGCTTTTTCTGTAAAATCAATGTTGACCAGATGTACGGCATTGAAATCGAGGAATTTCCCGCCAGAATCGCCGAAGTGGCCTTATGGCTGGTTGACCATCAGATGAACCAGCGCCTTTCCGAAGAATTCGGCATGTATTATGTCCGTCTTCCGCTCCGCAAAGCGGCGAGGATAATCCACGGCAACGCGCTCCGGCTGGACTGGAATTATTTGATGCACGGAACTTATTTCAATGCATCCGCCGATACCGTCAATGTCAGCATCGTCAAAGAAACTCCGCGGCATTATGAAACGCTTAATGTACTGGCGAAGAAAATGAATATTGTGGATGAGGAGGAGATTCAAAAACAGCGGAATATGCATCAGACGAAATTCGATTATATTCTGGGCAATCCGCCGTTCGTCGGCAAGCACCTGCAAAATGAAGGTCAGAAAGCGGATGCAGCCCTGATTTTTGATAACGTCGGCAGCGCGGGCCTGCTGGATTATGTCGCCTGCTGGTACGTCAAGGCGGCACAGTATATTCAGGGCACACAAATCAAGGTTGGGTTCGTTTCCACCAATTCCATCACTCAAGGCGAACAGGTCGGCATACTCTGGAATGAACTGCTGAACACATATCATGTCAAAATTCACTTCGCGCATCGTACTTTTCAGTGGAACAGCGAAGCCAGAGGCATGGCGCATGTCCATGTCGTTATCATCGGATTCGCCTGTTTTGACACTGACAGCAAAACAATTTTCGACTATGAAGATAATCAGAATACGGCGCATCAGATTAAAGCGGCGAACATCAATCCTTATCTGGCAGCCGCGCCGGACGTAATTATACCCAGCAGATCCAGACCCGTCTGCCGGATTCCCAGAATGGATTACGGCAGCAAACCGGTTGACGATGGCAATCTGATCCTTTCCGATGAAGAGAAAATAGCATTGCTCAATCTGGAACCGCAGGCGGAACCGTATGTAAGGCCGCTGCTTTCAGCGAAAGAATTTCTCCATGATGCCAAACGCTGGTGTCTCTGGCTGCCGGAGATATCCCCGCATGATTTAAGACAAATGCCGCTGGTGCTGGAAAGAGTCAATAAAGTTAAAAATTTCAGACTGCAAAGTAAGAAAATTCCGACTCAGAAAGATGCGGAGACTCCGACCCTTTTCGCAGAAATCCGGCAGCCGGATTCAAATTATATCCTGGTTCCGCGCCATTCCTCGGAAAACCGGAAATACATTCCGATAGGTTTTTTTGATAAACAATGTATTGTTTCGGATTCATGCCAGGCAATACCCGATGCAACACTATATCATTTTGGCATATTGACTTCAATAATGCACATGACGTGGGTGAAACATGTTTGCGGGCGTTTAAAGAGTGATTATAGATATTCAAAAGATATTGTTTACAACAATTTTCCGTGGCCGGAAGAGCCCGCCAATGGACTGGCTGCCGCCGTTGAAGAAAAGGCGCAGGCGGTACTGGACGCCAGAAATCACTTCCCGGAATGTTCGCTGGCCGATCTTTACGATCCGGTCGCGATGCCGCCGGTTCTCGTCAAAGCGCATAATGAACTGGACAAAGCGGTGGACAAATGTTATCGCGGTCAGGCGTTCAGTTCGGAAATGGAGCGCCTGGAATACCTTTTTCAACTATATCTGCAATATACCGCTCCGCCCGTCTCCAGTTATGCTAAATAGTCTGATTGACGTGAAAAAGCACCTCTTTCGTGCTTTTCGTGGCTAAACATGCCGGATTTCACCGCCCGAACAATAAATCTCAAAATCCACATTTCAGCGTTGTTTGAGTATGGTTTAACAGTTCCGGTTGACAAATCCACTAATAGTATATAATCAATTGAGAGTTGAAAGTTAGGAACCAGGAAAACATGTTTACCACAGTCCACGGAGAACTCGGAGAAAGATAAGACAGAGGACAGTTGAACGCAAAGGCGCGAAGGCGCAAAGAGAAAAGTTAGTCAGCCGATGTATGCGGCGTGACCGCATTCATCCGCTGACTCCGGTTTTATCTCAGTGCCATCAGTGGTTAAAAATGGTTCTGCACAGGACTGTCCAGATTGTCCAAGTTGTTTGTAAAATTGAAAAGTGTTATGCTCAACGCTATCTAAAGTCTCCGGAATCTGGACTGGGTGTAGTGCCGTCCGTGTCGGACGGAAGGATGGAAAAAAACTCTCTCGCAGAGCGGGAGTACCACGCCGGAATCATTCTGGACAGGACTGTCCAGAATGTCCAAGTTGTTTGAAAATTAAAAAGTGTTATGCTCAACAGCTATCTAAAGTCTCCGGATGGATCCGCAGATGACGCAGATGGACGCAGATGTTAAAACTGGCTGTTCTTCATGTCTCTGTGCCTTTGCGCGAGGCATGGTTTTAAAATGGTTCTGCACAACGAGGCTCTAAAGTCTCCGGATGGACGCAGATAAGACTGTCCAAAATGAGGTTGGGTGGTGTCCAAAATGGGGTAGCCCGCAGTCGCGGGAGTTGAAAGTGAGAAAAGTGGAAAGCTAGAAAAGTGGCGAAAACAGAATGCAGAAGGGTGTCCAAAATGAGGGTGAAGGGTGTCCAAAATGGGGTAGTCCGCGGTTGCGGGAGTTGAAAGTGAAAAGCTAGACAAGCGAGAAATGTTAAAAGCAAAAAGCATTGACTTCAATGGCCATCCAAAGAATCGGAATGATTGTCCAAAATCGGAGTATTAGAACTGGATCCCAGAACTTTAGAACTTTAGAATTTTAGAACTTTTCAGCGTGTATCCATGCCGCTATTCGTAGCGCAGGGCGTCAATGGGGTCGAGGCGCGAAGCTTTCCATGCTGGATAGAAGCCGAAGACGATACCGACAGTGGCGGAAACCCCCACTGCGGAAACGATAGCCGTTGGAGAGGTCTCTACCGGCCAGTGCAGGAACGCTTCAACCATGAGCGAGCCGCCGTGACCTAGCAGTATGCCGATAATTCCGCCGACCAGGCAGAGTACCACGGCTTCGACCAGGAACTGCCAGAGGATGTCTTTGCTTCTGGCGCCGACGGCCATCCGCAGGCCGATCTCGCGGGTGCGTTCGGTTACCGACACCAGCATGATATTCATGATGCCGACGCCGCCGACCAGCAGCGAGATCATGGCGACGCAGAGCAGGAGGTTGGTCATCAGGGTGGTAGTTGAAGTCAGCACCTTGGACATTTCAGTCATGTCGCGGATGCTGAAATCATCCGGTTCGCCGCGCTGCAGGCGGTGGCGTTCGCGCAGGACTGCCGTTATCTGCTGCATGGCGGCGGGGATTTCCTCCGGCGATATCGCTGAGACTAGAATCTGGTCAACATTGACAAAGCGGACGGTCAGCATTGAGTCCGCGATCTGGGTATCGGATTTATCCGGATAGAGCGCCACCTGGTTACTGGGATAAACCTGGCTGAGGGTATTGACGGCGGAAGCCGCCGCGCTGCTGCTCTGATTGGTGTTGGTGAGGCTGGAGCCGCTGACCCGGAATTTGATGCTGGTCCACGGCGCGATCACGATGTCGTCCTGATCCATGCCGACCATGTTCGCCCCTTTCGCGCTTAATACCCCGATAACCTTGAACGCGACATTCTTGATGCGGAGTTCCTTGCCGATAGGGTTTTCGCCCTGAAAAAGTTCGCGGGCAATGGTCTGTCCGACCAGACATACCCGGTTGGAGTTAAGCACATCGCGGTCAGTGAAGCATTCGCCGTCGGCCAGGTCTTTCCATAGCTGGACTTCCAGCAGCGACGGAGTTGAACCGCTCATCGATTGCGGCACCCAGTTGCGGCCATTGTAAACCAGCTGCGTCCTGGCCCGGACAATCGGCGCGCCGCAGCGTACGGCAGGGCAGTCGCGGACAATCGCTTCATAATCGCCGGGAGTCAGCGTCATGGTGCTCCCGGCGCCGAAACTCACGCCGCCGGAGGAAGCGGTGCCCGGCAGGATCAGCAGATTATTCGCTCCCATGCTGGTAATGGATTTCTGAATGGCGGCGGACGAGCCCTGTCCGATCTCCATCATGGCAATGACCGCCCCGATACCGATAACGATCCCCAGGGTGGTCAGCAGCGCCCGCATCGGGTTGCGGCACAATGCGCGCATGGCGGTATGGAGTGTTCCCTGCAGTTTCATAGTCCGCCTCCCGCCGGTTTTGAGTCCGTGGATGCATGGCTGTATGCCCCGTTGACAATCAAACCGTCATGAATATGGATGGTACGTCTGGCGTGGCTTGCGACAGTGACGTCGTGGGTGACCAGAATGATGGTGATGCCGTCATCTTCATTAAGCTGTTTGAACATCCGCAGGACTTCCTCGCTGGTTTTGGAATCGAGGTTGCCGGTAGGCTCGTCGGCGAACAGCACCGGCGGGTTGTTGATCAGCGCCCGGGCGATCGCCACCCGCTGCTGCTGTCCGCCGGAAAGCTGGGACGGGTGATGATGGCTGCGGTCATCCAGGCCGACGCGGGTAAGCATTGCCATGCCCCGTTCATGCCGCTCTTTAGGCGTCAGGAAGTCGGCCGTGTAAGTCAGCGGCATGGTGACGTTCTCCAGCGCGGTGGTGCGCGAGAGCAGATTGAAACTCTGGAAAACAAAGCCGATCTTCTGATTGCGGACCATTGCCCGCTGGTCGTTGGAATAGCGGGAGACCTCCTGTCCGTCCAGCCAGTACTCGCCGGAACTGGGACGGTCCAGGCAGCCGAGGATGTTCATCAGGGTGCTTTTACCCGAGCCGGAAGCGCCCATCAGGGCAACAAGTTCGCCGCCTGCGACCGCCATCGACACGCCTTTCAGCACCGGCACGTCGATTTCGCCCAGATGGTATGTTTTCCTGATATCGTTGAGTTCGATAAGGTTCATCTTCTCCTGTTGCCTATCTGCGGGGTGAACGGGTTGGTGGTGGCCGGCTTGCCTTTTTCGGCGACGCGCTGTCCGACAATCACTTCCATATCTTCCTTGACTTCATCGCCGCTGACTTCGGTAGTTGAGCCGTTGGTAATCCCGACATTGACTTTAAGCGGTTTCACCAGTTCGCCATATGGCACCCAGACCAGCCCGGGTTTCTGACCATCCGGTTTTACCCCGCGTTTTTTCTGACCTTTTTCCCTGCCTTTTTCTTTGCCATTTTCCTTGCCATTTTCCGGGGTTTCACCAGTAGCGGGCAGCAGATTCTGGAACTGGGGAGGCACTTGCTCCGGTTTAGGCGTCCAGCGCAATGCGGTATTCGGCACCTGCAGCACATCTTCGCGTCTGGCCAGCTCAAACTGAACGCTGGCGGTAAGATACGGCAGCAGTTTGCCGCTGGAGTTATCGGTTATGACTTCGACCGTGAAAGTCACGACGTTCTGCGTCATTGAGGCGTTCAGGCGGATTTTGCCGACTTCTCCCTTGAACACTTCATTGGGGAACGCGTCAACAGTGAAAGTCACCGGTTGTCCGGGATGGATTTTGCCGATGTCCGCCTCGTTGACGGACACCCATACCTGCATGCGTTTAAGGTCTTTGGCAATCAGGAAAAGACTGGGGGCATTGAGGCTGGCTACCACCGTCTGCCCGATATTGACCCGGCGGTCAATGACAATGCCGTTGACCGGGGATTTGATGGTACAGTAACTGAGATTCCGCTGGGCTTTCTGCAGCATGGCCTCAGATGAAGCCAGCGTCGCTTTTGACTGTAAGATAGCGGCTTCGCCGACGGCTTTGTTGGCTATCGCCGAGTCCAGCGCTGACTTGAAAGAGTCGTAAGCTGACTCAGCCAGCGCCTGTGATGGACGCAGTTTCTGGGCGCGGGCCCAGTCGCGCTGCGCAAGATCAAGCTTGGCGGCAATCTGCTGCAGATCGGCTTCCGCCCGCTGTGCCGAAGCCTGTGCCAGCCGCACCTGAGCTTCCGCCTGAAGCAGTTCCGCGGCATACATGATATCATCAATCCGGGCAAGCACCGTGCCTTCCTCCACTTCCGAGCCGTAATCTATGGTCTTGCCGTTTTTGTCTTTGCCGAAGCTCAATATCTGCCCGGCAATCTGGGCACCGACATTGATTACCTCCTCAGGTTCGATCGTGCCTGTGGCATTGATTCCCGCCACCAGTTCTCCGCTCTGCACTTTCGCCGTCCGGAAGGATACGCCGTTATCGGACAAGCCGCTGCGGTAATACCATATCCCCGCCGCAGTCCCTCCGCCCAGCACAAGGATTGAAATTGTAATGATCAACCAGCGTTTCATAAAAATCACCTCAAATTTAAATTATCTAAGACTCGTTGCCGCTTTCCATCCGCCGCCTGATCTCACGAATACCGGCCAGACTGAAAGCGGTTATATGTTCAGTCATCTCCCTCGGGTCAAACCCGGACGGAAGCGCTGTACTCTTCAATATTCTGGAACGCCGTTCCCGCATCATCGGATGCAGGCATTGAGCCATAACGCTCATCAGGCAAAGTCCGGCTTGCTGCAACGAGGCTTTTTCTCCCAGTAGCTCCCGGATAACATCTTCCATTCCTTTGCGAACCGGCGCAATAGATTCCTGCATGACTTCGGACAGCAGTCCGGTCGGGCTGACCATTTCCCGGTGGATGATCGCGAAAGACTTATTGTCGGGGTCGGCGACACGCCTGATAATGGAGCTGATCCGTCCGCGAAACCGCTCTTCAGCAGGAGCATCCGGCACAATTCCGCCGTCCGGTGGATATGCTTTCAGCGAATCATGAAATGCGGTCTGCCATGCTTCGATATATAGATTTTCCTTGCTCCGGAAATGGTAATTGATTGCGGCAGTATTTGCTCCGCTGCGCCGGCAGATTTCAGCGTGAGTCGCATCGCGGTAGCCTTTTTCGCCGAACACATCGCCTGCGATTTCAAGAATCCTGCGCCTGGTTTCTTCGCCATCTTTTCTGACAGTCATAATCTCACTCTGCATTTATTTATACTCTGCACGGCTGAAAATTCAACTTTAGATTGCGGAGATTTTGAGAATTGGTTCGTATTCTGAGAGGCTGCCGATACCGTGGTATCGAAGGCCTCGAAGAGTGCGAATCCAAACTCG
>CAIMFA010000535.1 GCA_903840185.1 uncultured Lentisphaeria bacterium
ACTTTGGCGCAAGCACCGGAGATACTCGCGATCTTGAATGACGCGATCATCAATACCACGGCGTTGTATGACTACAAGCCGCGCACGATGGTAAAAATGGAAGCATGGTTCGAGGCGAAGCGGGAAGGTCACTATCCTGTACTGGGCATTTTTGAAGAGGATGGATCGCTTGCCGGATTCGCCAGTTACGGTACATTTCGCACATGGCCGGCTTATAAATACTCGATTGAACACTCCGTTTACATTCAAAAAGACAAACGGGGGAGGGGATTGGGTAAAATGCTGCTCCTTGAGCTTATCGAAGCGGCAAAGAAGCAGAACTATCATATGATGATCGGCGGTATTGATTCGACGAATCTCGCCAGTATCAGGCTGCATCAGAGCGCAGGCTTTAAACATTGCGCGAGTATTAAGCAGGCAGGGTACAAATTCGGACGGTGGCTTGATCTGGAATTCTATCAGTTGATTTTGCCTACTCCTCAGTTCCCGACGGAGGAGTGAACCCAGGAATCAAAATTCATCAGGTGGAAGATCTTTGAATTTTAGAAACAATGGAATTACATCCTGGAAACTTGCATTTCAACAAAGCTAAATTATGTTACGTCAGGCGTTAAGGATATTGAATGAATCGAAAAGGAGGTTGGAGATGAGTAAGATACTGGTTCTTTATTACAGTATGTATGGACACGTCGAAACCATGGCGAATGCGGTGGCGGAAGGCGCGCGCGGCGTTGAAGGCACCGAGATAACCATCAAGCGTGTACCCGACCTGATCCCGGAAGACGCGGCACGAAAGGCAGGCGCCAAGCTTGACCAGGCGGCGCCGATTGCGACTGTGGATGAACTGCCTGCTTACGATGCGATTATCTTCGGTACTCCCACCCGTTTCGGGAATATGTGCTCGCAGATGCGCAATTTTCTGGACAGGACAACGAAACTATGGCTGAGCGGCGCCCTTATCGGCAAAGTGGGCAGTGTCTTTGTTTCCACTGCCAGTCAGCACGGCGGACAGGAAACTACCATTACTTCGTTTTATAACACGCTGGTGCATCATGGAATGGTGATAGTAGGTACGCCATATTCATGTCCGGCATTGCTGAACATGAATGAAATTACCGGCGGCTCTCCCTATGGCGCAGGTACCCTTGCAGGAGTGGACGGCAGCCGCCAGCCGTCGGATAACGAACTGACCATTGCCAGGTTTCAAGGCGAGCATGTCGCCAAAATTGTCAAAAAGCTGTCGGCGTAGAGAGTATCTTTTCACAGCAATTGAATTTCAATAAAGTTTAATTAGGTTTGGTACAACTCAGAATGTCGTTATCAAAGGGAAATGAAAGTGAAAAAGTTATTATGTTTGCTTTCAATGGTTGTGATTTTATCCGGCTGTATTACCACTGGACCGACAGTCTCAAAATCTGACATGGGAAATTTGGAATTGAATGTCTACACATCGGACAAGGAAACAAATAGTTGTTTTGCCGAAGTTTATGTTGATACAATATTTATAGGTAATATTTCTTCGAGCAGGCCGATATTGAATCTGAGAGAAGGAGAGCATAATATCAGGATTGAGCTGAAAGGGCATAAGGTTTATGAAAAGAAAATCTTTATTGCAGGAGAGCCTAATCATCAAGTCCTGAACGTGTTACTTGAAAAATAATAACAGTTGAATCATAAAGTTTATTACCATGAGGTGTGATAATGGTCACGGATACGGGTGGAGCCCCGGATGAATTAACAATACAGGCTTTGCGGAAAACATTGTCGCAGTATGCCAGGCCGGATCTGCGAAAAGCAATTTTGCAGATGCTCTCCGCCCTTATACCGTACTTCGGGTTGTGGGTCATCCTTGTCTACATGGTGAAGCAAAAGTATCCTTTCGCGGTTATTGGCGCACTCATTCTGCTAGTATCTCTTTTTCTGGTGCGCATATTTATCTTTTTTCACGACTGCGCGCACAATTCTTTTTTCAGCTCAAACCGGGCCAATACAATTTTGGGTTATGTGACAGGAGTGTTGACTTTCACCCCGTTCAGATACTGGCAGCGCAATCATATGGTCCACCATAACACCTATGCTGATCTGGATCTCCGGGGGGTAGGAGACATTTGGACATTAACCGTTGATGAATACCATACAGCGTCCCCGATGAAACAATTAGGCTACAGGCTTTATCGCAATCCCTTCGTTTTTCTCGGAATCGGACCGGGTTATTCATTTTTGCTTACTCAGCGGTTATTGCATCAATGGGAAGGAAAGAACGAGCGTTTCAGCGCGGCGGTGACTAATGTGGCTATTTTAGGGATTCTCGTGGCTGCCGGTCAGACGATCGGGTTGCGTACCTATCTGCTGATTCAAATTCCGGTATTTCTGATCGCCGGGGCCATTGGAGTGTGGCTGTTTTATGTTCAACATCAGTTTGAGGGAGTGTACTGGTCGCGTCATGAAAATTGGAACCCCGTGAAAGCCGCCTTGCTGGGGAGTTCATATTACAAACTCCCTAAGGTGCTTCAATGGTTCTCAGGCAATATCGGCCTGCACCATGTCCATCATGTTCTGCCGCGGATCCCGAATTATAATTTGCAGCGGAGTTACGATGAATCATCAATTATGCAGTCTGTGCCGCCGCTGGACATTCGCAGAAGCATGAAATCGCTTTTTCTTAATTTGTGGGATGAGAAGCAGCAGAAGCTCATAAGTTTTAAATCTTTGAACAGCCGGAGCGGCAAAAATACTTCAAATTGACCGATATTTTCTAACGGTTAAATTGTTTTGAACCATTTATATATTTTTGTCAATAGCTAAAATACGGTTTTTTGATATAAATAATAATGAAGATTTCTCAAAGAAAGTTTGAATCGTTTTTAAACTGTCTTAAATTTTAGTTTAACCATTTTGATGTTTAACAATTTTTTAAGATAAGATATTTTTATGTTATACTGGCTTTCT
>CAIMFA010000536.1 GCA_903840185.1 uncultured Lentisphaeria bacterium
ATCGCCAGGCGGAGAAATCCGTTGCCCTGCTTTCAGAGATGATAACGCAAGGTAAAAAAATAATTGAAGATGTCGTAATCGCCCCAGAATTAATAGAACGCAAAACAACGTAACCGACAAAATATATAAAAAGGAGCATTAAAATGAACGCAACAATCCGCAAGAGTCCGGCAGGCCGTAGAACCAGAATTTTCACACTCATCGAACTCCTCGTGGTGATCGCGATCATCGCGATTTTGGCGGCAATGCTGCTGCCGGCGCTGAATAAAGCCAGGGAAACTGCCCGTGGTTCCCTTTGCGCCAGCAATCTTAAACAGCAGGGCATGGGCGAAGCAATGTATGCCAATGACTATTACGATTATATCACTCCTAACACGCTTCTGGCTGAAAACGGTGATTGGTATACCAGGTATTGGTATAGTCACCTCCAGCGCAACGGCTATATCGGCAACAAGAAATCGAGCTCCACCAAGTCTGTCCTGATTTGCCCCACAGATACTAATCCGGCCAACCCGGTCACCTCGCCGGCTTATTACTTGAGCTATGGAATTAATAAATGTATAGCTAATGATGCCAATGCAAATAAAATAGATTCTTCCAATGTATGGGATTACAGCTGCATGTCGTTGAAAGGTTTCGGGAAAGGCCAGATCAAGCGCAAGGCCGCCGCAGTACCGATGATTGGCGATATGTTTTGTTCCACGACCACCCAGAATATTGTTTTAGAGATGGGGAGCGGCGCGGCCTTCCCGTGGAACGATATAACCACATCAGGCCCGGCATTTATATCCGCCCGGCATAATAAAAGCGCCAATTTCGTCTTCTGCGACGGCCATGTGAAGATGCTTGCCGGACCTTTTGCAACTCCGGGTTCGGCGGTGCACTGGCTCCAGCCCAAAGAAGTTCCTCCATCCTATCCGGCTAATTTTGACCGTTATTGATTCAGCAGTTTGACGGGGCAGAACGTAATATTTGTCCTGCCTGAATCAGTAAACAGCAAATATTCGAGACTGGTGTATTAACTCGCGTAGAGGATATTTTTATGAAGTCGGTTTCTTTTATCAAGCCGCTCACCGCTGAAACCGCATTCATGAGCCTCCGGGTCTGGCCCGGGCAGTGGTTGAAAGAGGATCGTTTTACGGGATTACTGTACATGCTTGGACGGCATCGTGCAGTCGCCGATGAAATTGCTTTTCAAAATGCCTGCACCCTCTCACCGGTGCCGATCACGGCTATCCGGGAGAGCGCCAGGGTGCTGCGCGACAGAATCATGCGATCCAAAGCGGCAGGCTATCGCGCGGGAATAAACGTCGTGGCGACATTGGGGCATAACGATGAATATGCGCCCGATGCCCTGCAGGGTGATTTCACCCGCATGACCGATGTGGACGGCTCCCGGAGCACTGCGATCTTCTGTTCCAATGATGTTGCGTTCAGAGACTATGTGGCTGAACTTTATCGCGCCATGGCGGAAGCTGATCCGGATTTCATTTGGATCGATGATGACATGCGTTTCAACAGCCACGGTACCGTGCGTTTCGGATGTTTCTGCGATACCTGCATCCGGCTTTTCAATGAGGCGAACGGGCTTTCGCATACCCGCGAATCGCTCGTGACGGCCTTCGATGCGCCCCCTTTTGACGGCATGCTGAATCTCAGGCGGGCGTGGCTCACGCATAACGCAAACAGTATTGTATCTATCCTGTCCTTTATTGAACGGAACGTGCATCTGATCAAACCGGAAATTCAACTTGGACAGATGACTACGCAGAATGACTATGATGGAAATGAGCTTGACCGGTGGGTTGCGGCACTGTCAGGGGAGGCCGGGACTGCGGTCAAGTGGCGCCCGGGCAGCGGATTCTGGTCTGACGAAATCATGCGTAATCTGTTATCGAAGAGCCACCACATCGGCATGAGCAACTCCATGTTACCTGAAACTGTTTCCGACATTCAGTCGGAGATCGAAAGCTGGCCGTATCAGCCACTCGGGAAATCAGCCCATACCATGGCCGTGGAAGTTGCCGCCTACATAGCCGCAGGCAGCACCGGCGCGGCGTATAATATTTTAGGGTTTTTCGATGAATCGCCAGAAGAATACGAGCCATTATTGCAACATCTTGCCGCCAGGCGCCCTTTCTTCGATCTTCTGGTTAAAACCCAGGGGCGGTGCAAACCCGTTGGCGTCTCTCCGGCGTGGAACAGGAAAGTGATGGCATCAAATCATCCGCAGGGGAAATGGCTTGGCACCCGCGAATCGCCTTATTGCGAATATAATAGAGCGATTTATGATTTTCCCATGGAATTTCTGCAAATTGGCCTGCCGTCGGCGTACTCTTCAGCCACCGCCGAAGTGACCCTTCTTGCAGGGGACACTCCGCTGGCATTCGACCGGCCGGAGCTGGAAGATATGCTTTCCCGCAGCGTGTACATGGACGGACGGGCCCTGGCGCGGATTCACGAAATGGGACTTGGTGAACTCACCGGGTTCAAGGTCGCAGGCTGGGTTGACCGTGACTGTGCGGAAATACTGACGGACGACCTGTTGAACGGCACCGGAGCGGGGAGGAGCAGAGAGTCCGCGCCAAGGATATGGCCATGCGCGATTCTCGGGCAACTGGATGATTCGACAAGAATCCTTGCCCGAAAAATAAAACGAAATGGCGCTGATTGCTCTTTTCCCTGTATGGGTATCTATGAGAATGCCAGTGGCGGCAGGGTGGCTGTCGCCGGTTACGCTCCCTGGACAACCCTTTACACGAGCGCCAAAGCCCTCCAGTTAAAGCGCCTGTTCCGATGGCTTTCCCATGATACGCTGTCGGGATATGTGGATTCCTTCCACAAGGTTTCCCTGTGGCTGCGCCGGGATGAGAACGGTCGAATTGCTGCCGTTGTCCTCAATGTGTCTCAAGATGCGGCGGAGGAACTTGTCATCTCCATCCGTACGAAAAACACCGGGGGGACAGTCACGAACATGAACTGCAAGGAAACAAGCATATCGGTTTTAGAACAGGATGGTCCCTATATGAAGTTTCAATTACCTGCAATCGCTCCATGGCACCTGGCTCTTCTTACGGTCTAAGGATAAACGTTATAAAGACTTTAATTTTTCATTAAATCAAAATAAAAGGAAAGAACTATGAATCTCAGACAGGAAAAAAGGAAACAATTTTCTGGAATGCATCTTTTGAAAGCCGGATCATTTTTCAACAACGCGAACAAAATCGCAAAGCGGGTGTTATCATCCGGATGTTTGCCGTCGCTGGCATTGCTGGCTGCGTTGTTCACCTGTAATGCCGCCGGCGCTTTGGAGAATCTGGTATATAACGGGGATTTTGAGTTGAAGTCAGAACAGAGACCGCCGCCCGGCTGGGTAATGTGGGGCAGTAAAGAAGGGAAAAATCCGGACAACTATGCGCTGGACACCAATAATCCGCATAGCGGAAAGGTGTGCCTGCGCATTATACATCCCGCGGATACAGGAAGTTATATTTCGTCTGACCCTGAATATGCAATCCGTCCGCAAAAAGGGATGGTGTATACCATAAAATTCTGGGCACGTACAGATAAGCCCGGCCCTTCCTTTTTCTCTGCTTTTACCTATTCCAGCATCAAGCCAATGGTTTTCGTAAAAATGGACGGAGGTTTTATCATTAATGATGTCGGCACGGAATGGAAAGAATACTCTTATACCTTAACCGAAGGAAAAGAATTTATTTTAGACCGGCCGCTTTATCTGCAACTGTCGTTCAAAGCGACAGGCAATATGAAGCTGCAGAAGACGCTGTGGATTGACGATGTGACAGTTACGGCGCAACCCGCAGTTGATGACAAATTAATGGTCGATGCGAGCAAGGTTACCGGTGCGGTTCTGGAGCATCGTCTGCGTCCTGGCGGCAACCTGGATTTTACTGTGGATGCTGACTCGCCGGCTGGGCGCGCAACTGTTGCGACAGGCGGTATTTCCTTCCACCGCCTGGCTGGTTATACCGGCCAGCCTTACAATCGCAAGGGCGAATACACTCTGGCACCTGAAATGGAAAGCGCCATCCGTGATCTTCGCCTCCCGATGACCCGCATCTACGGGGTCGGCGATGAGCCGTTCGGCATAGAAGGCGGCATTGACCGCGCGGCCGAGCTCTGCCGGCGGACAGGCATACCGGAGGAAACCACGGTGCTGGAACTTGAAACACAAGGCGCTTCCACGATGATATCTCCGGAAGACTGGGCGCGGGCTGTGCGCTACTCCATCAGGAAAGGCTATAAATTCCGTTACTGGGAGGTTGCCAACGAACCATATTACAAAGGAGCCGCCGCTTGCGCATTTCCCACGTCTGACGATTACATTAAACATGTTAAGGAAGTCAGCACCGCAATTCGAAAAGTCCAGCCATCCGCATTGATCGGGATATCATTCAGAGAGGACAGCGCGGCCTGGGGCAACTACCTGCTGGCGCATGCGGCTGGATACTATGACTTCACAGCCGCCCACTGGTACGGACTGATGTATAGCAAGACCCGTCAGCACAAATTTGAGTCCGCGGTGCTCACCGATAATTACAAAGTCCTGAATGATACGCTCAAGCTGAACGCGCTGATGCGCGTGTACAATCCCGGCCGCGATGTCTTTCAGTACGATACCGAATGGGGTGCAGGCGGCGATGGTCCACAAGGTTCGGACTATGAGAACCGTAATGCCAACATCCTCGGCACACTGTATCGCGCCGTGCGTTTGATCTACTACACCCGGGAAGGAATGCTGCGGGGCGCCGGCTCCTGGTGTATGTTTACGATGCTCAAGTCTCCGGGTTACGGGATTATTTCTCAAGAGGCGCCGAAGCAGCGCTTAATGATTTACTGGCTCTACTATTACTTCAACCGCCATGTCGGCACCCAGGTGCTGCCGATAGATGGCACCGCGCCTTATTACACGCCCGCAAAGGGGGATGATCCATATAGCAAACCAGGCGAGTACCCGGGACCGGTGACCCCTGTCCTGGCTACGCTCAGCGCCGATGGAAGTCAGCTTTATCTGGTCATCGCCAATGGCTCATGGAGTCAGGCTTTCCCCTGCAGCGTTACTACAAAAGGTTTTAGCGCCAGATCAGCGAACGGGGTATTGCTCAGCAATAACGATCTGGATGGGAATCCGCTGCTGCAGCGCAAAGAGGATGCCATATCAGATCTGCCGGTGACTCTGGAAGGCACCGGAATGAAATGCAATGTGCCGCCGCATTCGGTAGTCTTTATCACACTGGAAAAGAACGGAAAGTAATATAGTTATACATCCCGTTATTAACAGGGGAAGTCAATAGTTTTAAAATGGGTCAGCGAAGAATTTTAAAATACGGTATTAAAATAAATGGAAAAAGGAAATGTCAAAAAAAAACCTGTAATCCTTGATACTGATAATAGAAAAATAAATCACCAACTGGAAACGTTGGACGAAATTGCGCCGATTAACGCGTCGTTTCCGATGCCGCAATTGAAGCGTCCGGTCTTTCCCTGTCAGATATTCAACATTGCTGACTATGGTGCGAAAGGTGATGGCACAACCAAAAACACGGAAGCCTTTCTTCTGGCTATTGCCGCCTGTAATACCGCTGGCGGCGGTACGGTGCTTGTACCGGCGGGCAAATGGCTGACCGGCGCGATTCATTTGATGAGCAATGTCAATCTGTATTTGGTGGAAGGCTCGGAAATTCATTTCAGCGACGATCCCAATGACTATTTGCCGGTGGTTTTTACCCGGTATGGCGGGGTTGAGGTGATGAACTATTCACCGCTGATCTATGCCAACGGTTGCGAGAATATTGCCGTCACCGGCCCGGGTAAACTGTTCGGTCACGGGCAAAAGTGGTGGGAGTGGTGCGAGCGGCTTAATGAAAAAGACAAGGTCGGTCCCAAGCTTCAGGACATGGCAGTGAAAGGCGTTCCGCCGGCAGATCGCGTTTTCGGCAATCCCGATGTTGGTCTCCGTCCGCAGTTCATCAGCCCTATTCACTGCACCAATGTTTTTCTTGAAGGCTTTACGATTGCCGATCCCGGTCCGGGTTGGACCATTGATACGATCTACTGTGAGAATGTCATTGCCCGAAAGTTGACTATCCACGCTCAGGGTGGGCCAAATCTGGATGGCATTGATCTCGATTCGACGCGCAATGCACTGGTCGAGCATTGTTATTTCGATACCGGTGACGATGCCATCGCAATCAAATCCGGACTCAATGAAGATGGCTGGCGTGTTGGCAAGCCGAGTGAGAATATTGTGGTGCGTCATTGCCAAACAAAGGGACCGCGCTGGGGCAGCATTTCGATTGGCAGCGAGATGTCCGGCGGTGTGCGCAATGTCTCAATCAGCGATATTACGTTCGACGGCGTGTTACTGGGTATCTACATCAAGTCCAACCCGTCCCGCGGCGGTATGGTGGAGAATATTTATTACCGGAACATCACAATGCACCGGATCAAAGAGGTACCGATTCTGTTTCAATCCAACTATGCGGCGTGGGGGGCGGCGGAGAATCAAACGAACTATCCCGCGTTCCGGAATATTAATTTCACAAACATCGTTTGCGATGGCGCGGGTAACTTAGGCGGGTTCAGGGCCGTCAGCGTGAGCGGGAGTTCGCATAATCCGATTGAAAACCTTCGATTTGAACACGTTGTTGTCTCTGACGCAAGTCATGGGATGTTTTTTGAGAATGTTCGCGGTCTGACTTTGGAGAAAATCACCTGCAATATTTTGATCAAACACTGCACTGACGTGGTTCGGTCTGCCGCCGCACTACCGGCAATTCTGGAGGACTATGATCCGTCCGGTCAGATTCGGTTTCGGACTTCGGCGGAAGCTGACACCAAGCGTCAGGAATTGATCCACTACATCTGGCCGGACGGTCTGCCGACCAACACCCTGCCGGCGGCGGCCACAAACATTGGGGCGGAAGTTTTTTCCGGTGACTTGAAGGGCTTGAACGGCGAACTGGCTGCCTCGGTGGATCGCCTGGACGCCAATGTCTCCGGTATGGATTTCCACTCGATTGCATATTTGCTCCATCCTAAAACAACCAACGCGAACACGAAACGACTGGTCATCGCCCACCAGGGACATCAAGGAAGACTCGTCGATGGCGTTGGTGACGCCATCAACCGATTACTTCAATCCGGCTTCACTGTGCTGGCGATGCAAATGCCGCTGGTCGGATGGAACACCTGGCACACCATCACTTTGCCAGACGGCGGCGGCACGGTGACAATCACCAACCGTGGCACCTCCGGTCATACTGAGGTATTTAGCAAACTTACGCCGATATTGATCAACGGTGGATGTTTCCGTTTCTTTCTTGAACCGGTGGTGCAGTGCATTAATTACTTCCAGCACGCGACACCAGAAGCAGCGGATGTTTCCATGTTTGGACTTTCTGGCGGCGGTTGGACCACCCACATGGTGCCGGCAGTGGACACTCGCATCAAGCAGAGCTTTCCGGTGGCTGGGGCCTATCCTGGCTATATACAGCAACTTCTTCCTCCAGGATCGGCTGATACCGAGCAAACCTACGCACCGCTTTATCTGGAGATTGTCCGGCGTAATCCCAACGGCATTCCGGACACCGCCGCCGGCGTGGCGAGCAAACTGGAAATCTTTGCATTGGCCGGATACGGCCCCGGCCGGCGGCAAATCCAGATTCTCAATCTTTATGATTACTGTTGTTTCTACGGACTTTATTTTATTACTTATATCAACTTTGTTTCCGCCATTGTTCGCAATCTCGGTCAGGGGCAGTGGGATTTTTATTCTGACAGCTCTCATATGCAGCATTTGATTTCAAGCAACGCGCTCGAAAACGTGATTGTGCCCGCGCTGGTTGCCAAGGCTGGCACGCATGAGAGACAGCCGGCGGTAACGCTTGAAATGCCGGACGAAATTGCGCCGATTAACGCGCCGTTTCCGATGCCGCAGCTAAAGCGCCCGGTCTTTCCCTGTCAGATATTCAACATTTCTGACTATAGTGCGAAAGGTGATGGCACGACCAAAAACACGGAAGCCTTTTGCCAGGCCATAGCCGCCTGCAATGCCGCTGGCGGCGGTACGGTCCTTGTACCGGCGGGCAAATGGCTGACCGGCGCGATTCATTTGATGAGCAACGTCAAGCTGTATTTGGTGGAAGGCTCGGAAATTCATTTCAGCGACGATCCCAATGACTACCTGCCGGTGGTTTTTACCCGGTGGGGAGGCATTGAGGTGATGAACTATTCACCGCTGATCTATGCCAACGGCTGCGAGAACATCGCTGTCACCGGTCCAGGCAAACTTTTCGGTCACGGGCAAAAGTGGTGGGAGTGGAGCGAGCGGCTTAATGAAAAAGACAAGGTCGGGCCCAAACTTCAGGACATGGCTGTTAAAGGTGTTCCGCCGGCAGATCGCATTTTCGGCAATCCCGATGTTGGTCTCCGTCCGCAGTTCATCAGCCCTGTCAATTGCCGCAACGTGCTGCTGGAAGGTTTCACGATTGCCGATCCCGGCCCGCAATGGACCATTGATATGATTTACTGCGAGAATGTCATTGCCCGAAAGTTGACTATCCACGCTCTGGGTGGGCCAAATCTGGATGGCATTGATCTCGATTCGACGCGCAATGCACTGGTCGAGCATTGTCTATTCGACGTTGGCGATGACGCGGTCTGCCTCAAGTCAGGACTCAATGAGGACGGTCGGCGTGTCGGACGACCCACCGAAAATGTGGTTGTGCGTAATGTCTCGGTCCTGTCCTCCCATGGCGGCATCGTGATTGGCAGCGAAATGTCCGGCGGTGTGCGCAACGTGATGGCGTGTGACTGTGATTATGATGGATCCGATCGCGGCATCCGGCTCAAGTCCAACCCTGCCCGCGGCGGTGTGGTCGAGAACATATTTTACCGGAACATCACCATGCACCGGATCAAGGCGGAGGCGATTGTGCTTGAATCCACTTACGCTGCGTGGGGGGCGGCGCAGAATCAGACGAACTATCCTTCATTTCGGAATATCAATTTTGCGGACATTGTTTGCGACGGCGCGGATATTGCTGTCAGCGTGAAGGGGAGTTCGCATAAGCCGGTTGAAAACCTTCGTTTAGAGCGCGTTGTTGTTACTGGCGCAAAGAAAGGGATGCTTTATGAAAATGTTCATGGCCTGACCTTGGAGAATGTTACCTGCAACGGGTCGAGCGATGAGACGATCACGATTACGAACTGTGTGGAAATGGTGCAGGCGGCGGTAAAGTAAATATCGCAAATCTGAGGGAAAATACTAATGAATATCTATGGAGCATGAAGAGGATCAGGAAAAAGGCCAATGACAACCGTGGGGAAGAAACCAAATGGAAAACTCTGTTCATATCAGTTGGGTAAAAACGAAGTGAACAACAACAGTTATTTTTGCTTTACTCGTGGGAATTTTCAACTAAAGGCAAGAACTATGAATCTCGGATGGGAAAAAAGAAAACAATTTTCTGGAATGCATCTTTTGAAAGCCGGAGCTTTTTTCAACAATGCGAGCAAAATCGCGAAGCGGGTGTTGTCGGCCGGATATTTGCCGGCGCTGGCATTGCCGGCTGCGCTGTTTACCTGTAATGCCGCCGCCGCATTCTGTAGTCTTTATCACACTGGAAAAAAATGGAAAGTAATACCCCGTGAGCCGTCAAGTCCCGGGCAGCCAGAATTGTACATCCAGGACTTGGTGCAGCGTGTGAAGCCAGCGATGTTGATGGTATTGCCGGATAACGATTAAATACGAAAGAATTACGCTAAATGCATGTTTCGCCTCCTGTTTTACAAAATGCCGCCGTTGCTCAGGTCAGCGGGAAAACTTATCATTGCGGAACCCTTACTTACACGAAAGTGGGATTATTTGTTCTCTTTGCCTGGTTGTTGTGGGGAGATTTCTGTTTCACCATGATGGAAGCGGTTGTTCCGAGTATAATGCCACTGAAAATGAAAGCTCTCGGCTGCCCGAACTGGCTGATGGGATTGATTCTGACTGCAGCGCCGAGCGTGATCAGTATGACAGTCGGCCCTTATGTCAGTTTTAAAAGCGACCGCTACCGGAGCCGGTGGGGCAGGCGCATTCCATTTATTATCTGGTCGATGCCTTTCCTTTGCATCTGCCTTGCGCTGCTTGGCTTCAGCGATGATTTATGCATATTACTGCAGAAAAACTCCGAGTTCTTGAGGCAGCACTCCCCTGCTGCTATTACGATAGCGCTGGTTGCTTTTTTTCTAGTCATGTTTAAATTTTTTGATATGTTTGTCAACTCGGTTTTCTGGTATTTGTTCAATGACGTCGTTCCGGTGCAGTTTCTGTCCCGGTTCATGGGAATGTTTAAAATTGTCGGCACTGGTGCCGGGGCGCTGTATAACTGTTTTATCTTTAAATATGCCGGAACTCACATGCGGGAAATCCTGGTCGGCGCCGCATTGCTGTATCTGATCGGCTTCGGCATGGCGTGCCTGATGATCAAGGAAGGGCAATATCCCCCGCCAAGCGAGGCGGAACGGAAAGCCTCGAGGGGATTGCCTGGATTTGTAACATTTTTCAAAGAGTCGTTTTCCCATAGATTCTACTGGTTTTGTTTTTTATACACTTCATTTACGGCTTTCGCCTCTACTATCGGCATGTTTAATATTTTCTTCAATCAGGAAATGGGGATGTCGCTGGCGCAGATCGGTTATATCCACGCATTGTCTTCTGTTGTCCAGATGGCGGCAATGTATTTCATGTCAATCTTTGTTGACCGCTGGCATCCGCTTCGTATCTGCACCTACGGCGCCGTCTTTCAAGTCGTCGGGTATGCCATAAGCCTGGTATGGATTTTTGTAACTATTCCCGGCACTTACTTCTTCTGGCTGAATATGGGCAATGCTTTCATTGGCTCTTTTATGGTTGCGCTGGTCGGAGTCGCGGGCCTGCCCTGCGCGATGCGGACTTTTCCGAAATCCAGATTCGGTCAATTCTGTTCGGCGCAGTCGATGCTGCGCAGTTCATTTACGGTTGTAGCCGGAATTATAGCCGGTCTGTTTATAGATGCGGTCAAAGTATTCTGCGGCTCCGACTTCGCATACCGGTTCATTTATATATGGCTGGCGGTATTTTCCGGAATCAGCGCGACGTTAATTGTATATGCTTACCGCGAATGGTACCGGCTGGGCGGCGATAAGCATTTCCACCCTCCCGCGCCATGGAATCCAAGCGGCAAAGAGGAAATGCCCGTCGTGCCTATCGTCGGCCCGCAGACGAAATGGCTGAATGTCTTTTTTCTGCTTTTCGACGGGATCATGATACTGTCCACCGCCGGAGTGCCAGTGCTGATGTGGTGGATGTACGCGCAGCATAAAATGCTGGCATTCAAATGGCATGGCCTGCTGATCCTGCCGCTTGAGATTCTGGCCCTGGTACTCTGGCTGGTTTTGAAATCCTCAATGCGGCGGGATATTCATGCCGCCCAAAACGGGCTGCCGTTGAAAAACGGGATTCCGCATCATGGCATGCTGATTATCTTTGCCGTGAAGTTCCTGCTTGCCATCGGGATCTGGGGTGGGCAGGTGATTGTTTGCGTTATGCTCGACATGGAGTACGGCACCATTGTATTCAGCCTGGCGAACGCAATTACCAATTTCCTGCTGATTGGAACGATTTATCTACTATGCAGAATTGAACGCGGCAGCTCGGTTGTTGTAGATGAAAAACCGGACGTTGAGGCAGATTCGACATTAGCAACCATACCTGTTTGAAAATTACAAAGTACCATTGGCCGGTGGCCGGCAACGAAAGTGCTGTTAGTCAGCTCAAAGGGAAAGACATGAGGATTTGGTTCTTAATGAAAGAAATTAAGAATTGAGCTAATTTAAAAATAAAAAATGTGGTAAAAAGCGGCAAATGAGGTGTTCGTATAAGTTTTTGAGTTTTTGTCTTTTTTGTCGAAAAAATTGCATCGGGTGTGTGAAAACGGTTTTTGTTCCGCAAAATGGAATGTTATTAACAGGAAAAACCAATAGCGTTGAAATTGGCTCATAAGGCTTATTTTATATTATTGAATTGTCAAAAAAAGGAGGCAGTCAATGTCTTTCAGAAATTTGAGTCCGCAGCGGATGTTTATCGCAATGGCTGCTGAGCATGTACCGCAATACGCGTTCAGCACAAAAACAGACTTTTCCAAATGGAAAAAACAGGCACTGCCAAAAGTGCTTGCGACCATTGGCGACAGTCCGGAACGGGTGCCGCTGAACCCGCAACTGCTGGTGGAATGGGAGCATGACGGTCTGACCAAGCAGAAATGGCTGATAGATGTTTCAAAGCATATTTCCGCAACCCTGCTGATCGCCTTCCCCGGGAAAATGAAAAAAGACCATAAGTATCCGGCGCTTTTCTGCTGTCACGGCCATGGGCAGTTCGGCAAAGAACCGGTCATGGGCAACGATTCATCCCCCGCGTTGCGAGCCGAAATTGCACAGAACAATTTCAACTACGGACATCAGATGGCCCAGGCCGGTTATATTACTTATTCCATTGACTGGATCGGCTTCGGCGAACGTAACGACAATACCAAGCCGAACCACCGTTTTCAGCAGGGACGCGACTGGTGCAATTTATATTATTTGCACGCCACCATGTTCGGCATGACCATGCTGTCGATCAATATCACCCACGGCAAAGCCGCTACCGACTTTATCTGCTCGCTGCCTCAAGTTGATTCCGGCAAACTTGGAGTCATGGGACTCAGCGGCGGCGGAACAATGACTTTGTGGATGGGGCTCTGCGACGAACGCTTCAAGGCGATGGAAATCATGTGCTACAGCGACCTGTGGGCACATTTCGGCATCCGCGACATCAACTACTGCGGGATGCAGGTTGCCCCCGGCCTTTACAAACTGGTCGATGTGCCTGACCTCCAGGGCTTGCTCGCCCCGCGTCCGCTGCTGATTGATATCGGCGTTAACGACGTGTGCTTCAAAGTGGATACTGCAATGGCATGCTTCAGGAAGCTCGAGAAAATCTATGCGGCGGCCAAAGCGTCAAAAGAACTTCAGCTTGACCTGTCCCCGGGAGAGCATGGATGGAGCGGCAACAAGGCAGTTGCGTTCTTTAAACAGCATCTGATGTGCAGGAGCTGAACTAAAATTGAGTATAAAAACACAAAATAGTAGATTAAAAATCATGTTTAAATCTTTTTTATAGACAAATATTTTGATGTAAGCTGAAAATTAGCTATATTTTTTGTTTTGAACATTTTGCAGTAAAAGTAAACAACCATGCCCAGATGGGTATGGTATTCTAAGCTAGAATAAAGGAGTATTCGCATATGACTAAGCCGGTATACATCAACTGGGCGTTTGAGAACGGTTCCCCGATGGACTGGGAGGAAAACCCGGAGGGAACGGTTGTCTTCCAGCCTTTGTTCGACTATGAGCGGGGTTCAAGAAACCGCCAGCTCACTCATTGGCATTTTAAACTTTCAGGAACCAAAGGGCAGATATTGCGGCTCAGGATACCGCCGAAAGACAACATCTATGGCGGCAGGAATGGTAATGCATTTCCCGTTCCAGTCGGTGCTCAGATGTCCGGCGACGGCGTTAACTGGACGCCGATGATCTTCCAGACCATGCCCGACAAAAGCATTGAAACAACGGTGACACTTCCTGCAGACGAAGTTTTCTTCGCCAGGATAGAACCATATACAACGCGCCACCTTGCAGAACTTCTCGAACGCATCAAGGACAATCCCCGCGTGAAGATTGAGACCATAGGCGAAACCGTCGAAGGACGGCCTCTGGAGATGATTACACTGTCCGCCGGCCCCGGACGCAAATCAGCGTTGATACGCGGACGCGCCCATCCCTGGGAGGCGGGCGGGAACTGGTTCATCGACGGCATCGTTGAACAAGCGCTTTCAGACCCGGCAATACTTGCGGAGCTGGACATCCACATTCTCCCGATGACCTGCAAGGATGGCGTGGTGCGCGGACTGACCCGCTTCAACGTTAACGGCTGCGATCTCAATCGCGGTTTCGCAAAAGGGCTCACCTTCTCAAGAGAAGGAGCTATAGAGAATTTTCATCTTGTACAATGGCTTGATGCCCGCAAAACAGAAGAAGCGCTTCCATGCTTCGCCATGGATCTGCATGATGACGACAATGGCAACCTCCATTTCAATGCTGGAGCGGACGCGGCTCATCTTGGGCGGATGCATATCCTCGAGAAACTGATGCGGGAAGGTACTTATTTTAGCGAAGGGATTGAAAAAGGCAGCGCTCCAACTTTTGGGTACGGCCTGCTTGAGCTGTATGGAATCGACAGTATCGTCTACGAACTCAATTCAAACTGGCTTAACGCAACCAGGGGGGTGCCTGACTCAAAGGTATGGCGTCAGTTCGGGTCTCAATTCGCGGAAGTATTGAGAAAGTTTTTCGCGGAAGTCTACAAACGGTAGATAATTTTTGTGCATTTTGACAAGTAAGCTGTGTTTTTTGCCATTTATTATAACTTTTAAACATTTATAATATAACATATACAAATTGAAATGTAAAAATTTAATAGCCATGATGAAGTGATTTTATGCTACCCGGTAAAAACGGTAAAGTCATAACATATCTTCAGGAATTGCTGCCTTTTGGCAGACCGGAGGAAGTGCGAAGCGAAGTAGAACGGCAAAAACATGTTCCCGGTGAAGGCGGAGGATATATATGCGCACCGGCACATTCACTCCCGGACGATGTGCCTGGCGATAATATTCTGGCGATGTTCGGTAAACTTTGAGTTTTTGACGTGACAAGACATCGTTTTCATTCAGTCATAAAGTATCTGATTTGTGCAGGATGCAAAATTGTGAGTCATGCAAACAGTATACGGGGGTTATATGCACAATGTTGGAAATCAATGGAGATAAAAATATGGACATTAAACTGTAACGAATAAAGGAGAATGAAATGTTTCAGCGAGCTATTCTTACATTAACCGTAGTAATTCTTTCGACGGCCTATGCTTCCGCACAGGATTTTATACGTAACGGTGGATTCGAGGAGGATGTATCAGGAGTACCTCCAGGCTTCTGCATGTGGGGGGCCGAGGAATTCAAGAAGCCTGAAAATTACAGCCGTGACACGAAAAATCCGCACAGCGGCAAGGCCTCCCTGCGCATTTTTCATCCGGCAAACACGCGTGGATACATCATAAGCTCCCCTTTCGACAATGTGGTCAAATGGAAGCCTGACGCGAGCTATACATTTTCCTTCTGGGCAAAAACCGACAAGCCCGGCAAGACCTCAAGCGTTGTTTTTTCCTCTTTCACATCGCTGTCGCCTTTCACGTCCGGCCAGTCGTTCGGCGACTTTCCTCTCGAACTGGATAAGAATTGGAAGCAGTTCTCGTTCACTTTCGTCGAGGGAACGGACTTCACTGCGGAATCAGCGCCATATTTCTGCATTGTCTTTTTTCCGACCACAATGAAGGAAGAAGAAAAGACCGTGTGGATAGATGATATCCGGC
>CAIMFA010000537.1 GCA_903840185.1 uncultured Lentisphaeria bacterium
ACTCCATTTAAGATCAATTTCTTATTGGGAAGACTTCTTCTAAATAAAGTTTAGCCCGGGAGTTCTGCACTTTCAAACTCACCAGACATCAGCCTTCGCGAGCCTCTTTAATTAATATCACCAGTTTGCCTTCCCGCATTCGCGGGAGACAGTGCTGTGCAAGTGCCTTGCCAATATGGGAATACTGTGAGGACTGTGAGGATTGGGATGTATTTTTCCGGATCCATACTTTTCTCGCTTGTCTAGCTTTTCTCGCTTTCCACTCCCGCGAAGCGGGCATTATATATAGTTTTCAAACAACTCTCCGGTGTAGCGCTCTCGCTCTGCGAGCGCTTCCGGAATCAGTCGTCCGGCACGGACGGCGCTGCAAAACATTCTGGACAGAACGCATTTGCCCATAGGCCCCATCCCGGTTTGCTGACAGCATCATTGGCATTATGTACCTTCACGGACGACATGGACGACACGGACGACATGGACATTGGTCAAATAGCCGACCGCTCCCCACTTTCAACTTGTCTCGCTTGTCTAGCTTTCAACTCCCGCGCAGCGGGCTACACTGCCAATTCAAAGTAATCCGCTCTGTCTTTCCAGGCTTTGATCATGTCGGGGGCGTATTTGCCTGTTAAAGTCCTGGGGGCGGCGTCAGTGTACTGGATCTGCGGACGGCCTTCAGCCGCCGCTTTTTCATTGTATTTGCGTCTTTCCATTTCGGTGAAAGTAACCAGCATCATGTCTTCGAATTCCTGAGTTTCTTTTTTGCTGAAGCCGTCGCCGGCATCGGCGGGACACATCGCCATATATTCGGCCAGCGCCTGCTGTCCGGCAAGCTCCGAAAAATCAAGATCAGGAGCCGGGGGAGTTTTCACCACAGCAGGCACGGAGGTGGATTTTGCGGCTTCGGGAACGGCAGCCGGGGAAATCTCAACCACTGTCTTCTTTTCTTTGGTTTCCGGCAGAATGCCTTTTCTCTTGTCGCTGCGCTCCAGCCAGTACTGGATGGCTTTCAGATTGGGAATCGCATCCTTGACGGTCGTCCTGGTGCGGCCTTCGTGATCGGTCACATGAATGGTGATGGTGTAATTCCCCAGCGCCAGTTCCAGCAGACGGTTTTCCACTCTGCTGTCAATGACGTCGCGTCCGACGTCAATCGCCTCGGCGAATCTTGAATGCTGCTGTTTGTAGTTGTAGAAAGATGAACGCGAGATGCCCAGTTGATACGCGATCTGACTGTCGGTCATACCTTCTGATGCGAAATCCATTGCGCGTTCCGGAAAATTTTCGTCGTACTTGGTTTCAGCCATGATACCTTCTCCTTCTTTTTTAGTTTTGCACTGTCGCGGAAATGCGATGTGCTTTTATTTTTCAAACTGTCATTAATTAATAATTAACTAAATCATATCTATAAACAGCAGCAATGTCCATCTAGATAATTCAAGCTAGATATCTATAAAATATCTACCTATATCGATATTTAATTTATTATTTACTAAATATTATAAACCATAAACAAAACAAAAGCAACAACTTTAAAATCTTTTTTTAAAGAAAATTATATTAGTCATAAGAATCCGTTCCCGGGATTTCAGTTTTTCTATGATTGCAAGGCAAAGTCAAGAATCCGGTCACACTTAAAAATTGCGGAGCAAAACTTTTACATGGGTGTTTTCAGCGCCTGAAAACCATTTTGGAATGGAAATTCAGTAGCAGTATTGAAATCAAGTTTTCTGTTAATGCTTGATAAATATTATCTATCCGGCTATATTTAAGTTCAAATGAAAAAGCTGGAGCGTTTAATAATCGAGTAGTAATGCTGTTTATAAATCACATTAATAGTTCTCTTGAAGGAGGCGGTTTTGTCTGAGTTGATTCCCAAACATGGAGGCTATCGCAAGTTGATGAGTTTTCAGGTGGCGCAGTTGGTCTATGATGTGACAGTGCGTTTCTGCGACCGCTACATTGACCGGCGCAGCCGCACGCATGATCAGATGGTGCAGGCGGCGCGGAGCGGCGTGCAGAACATCGCCGAAGGGTCGCATGCCTCAGCCACTTCAAAGAAGACCGAGTTGAAACTGACACAGGTTGCACGGGCAAGCCTGGAAGAGCTGAAGCTGGATTATGAAGATTTTCTGCGGCAGCGCGGACTGGCGGAATGGGAGCGGGAAAACCCGCTCCGGCAGGCTTTGATCAATCGGCGGTGTGAAACCGCCGATGATGTGGCCGCTTGGGTGATCGAGGAAGCGAAGAGAAGTGGACACTGTGGACACTGTGGACTGAAAGGACTGAATACTGCAAAAGGTCTGCTGTCCACTGAGTCCACAACGTCCACACAGTCCAAAAACTATCCCGAGTTTTCCGCCAATGCAGCGCTGACGCTGCTGGCTGTGGCATGTGCGCTGCTTGACCGTTAGGTTGAACGGCTGGCACAGGATTTTGAAAATAACGGCGGTTTTACCGAACGGCTTTACAGGATACGAACAGCGAAACAGAGGAATGGTTGATTTTCGCGGCGCGCCGAAAACCGGCGGATACTACATTTGCGGAGAGAATTGAATCAGCTAAGTTAAAAGATATTCTGGACACCGGGATTAAAACAATATGTTGTCAGAAGCAGCAATAATGCTCTGCGTGAAAATGGATTATAGAAAATGATTAAAGTTTTTTTATTCACCATACTAGTAATAGCAATGAATGGTATCGTTGCCGCGGAAGAAGAATACATTAAAGTCGTTTTAGCAAACGCAACCTACGATATTGAAATTATCGAGAATACAGAATTAAAACCAGGCTCGAATGTAAAATCGATGGCAACGAAATATCAAATAATAATAAACGGCGGATATTACAACGAAGAGAAGAACCCGGCAGGATATCTAAAAATATCAAAAAAAGAAATTAATGCTAACATAAACAAAAAGTTAAGCGGTGCCGTAGTATGTAATAATGAAGGGAATATAGAGATAGTTACAACAAATGATCTTAAGACAGAAAAGTGGGATAACATTCTTCAATCAGGGCCGTTTCTAATAGATCCGGGCGGCAAAATGGGAATAAAAATAGATGATGGGAAAATAGCAAATAGAACCTGTATTGGAAAATATAAAAATGGCGACATTATTATAATTCATAGTACGAAAAACACCCTGTACAAATTAGCAAAATTGGTTTTAGACAAAGAAAAGGAAATTGACTCTTTATTGAATTTAGATGGCGGCCCAATGGCAGGAATATGGTGTATAAATGACAATAAAAAACAGGTAAACAATACATCTCCCGCTATTAATTACATTGGCATTAGATATAAGAAGAGTGAATAGCATATAAATATAAGTACAAATAGTCAAACTTATCTTTTTGTCGTCCATGGTCTATAACAGCCCGTTTTTCTCCAGGATTGTTTCTACTATACGGCGGGCATCCATCCCCATCAGTCCTTTCCCCTTGATCGCGCAGGCAAAGGCGTATGTTTTGCCGTTGCTTTCGACATAGCCGGCAAACCAGCCTAAATTGAATTTTCCGCTGTCATCGTCTCCGGTGCCGGTCTTCCCGTAAAATGCGCCGTTCGCAGTCATTTTGACGGCCATGATCTCTTTCAGGGCCGCCCGGCTTTTTTCTGAGAAAGGCAGCTTGCCGTTTACTAGCTTGCAAATCAACTCAGCCTGCCCGGCAGGTGAAATCAAAAGCGGCTTTCTGCCTTTTTCAGGAAGCCAGAAGACGTCTATGCCGGAGGACGTATTGCAGTCGCCATATTTGATTTTATCCAGCCATAACTGCATTTTTTCCGGTCCGATTTTCCGTGCAAGATTCTGGAAGGCCGGAACGCAGGATACCCGGAAAGCTTCTTTCAAGGTCATATCTTTGTTCCATTCCGGCCTGGAATAGATTTTTCCGCTCCATTTGTAAAATACCTCGTCAGGACTGGAAATGATACCACTTTCAAAGCCGATCAGAGTGTTCCAGATTTTAAAAGTCGAACAAGGCGGAAGTCTTTCCGCAGCCAGTTCTGGATGAAAGGTGCTGACTGTTTGAGATAAACAATCTATAATGACAAAAGTTCCATTTCTGCCGTCAAACGCCGCCTCAACCGAATTTTCCGGAACGGGAAAAACTTCGGAATTAGCCAAAGTGACAGTGTTCATGAAAGCAGTAAACATAAAGATTAAAACGTATTTCATTTTACATATTGTCCCAAGTTTTATATTAGTCATCAAATGGCATTAATATATCTGCCGCTAAAAAAATAAACAAGACGGTAATTGTTAAACCAATACATGGACGGCACGGACTATCACGGACATTGGCCGGGCAGCGCGGCAATACACCTGCTTCCCGCTTTTCTCTCTCCGATATAGCGGTGGACATTTTTGCCCATAAGACCCATAGGCCCCATAAGACCCATTCCCGGTTTTCCGGCAGCCGCGACACAGACTGTCATGGACGACACGGACTATCATGGACATTCGGCGGTGGCTGACAGCTGCCATCCTTCACATCTTATTCTCAAGGTTAACTTTTGCTTCATCTTCTTTGCTATAATGATTGAATTCACCGTGGAATTATATTAAATTCTATACAGTAAATCATTAATCATGCACAGGAAAATACTATGCGAAAGATCATTCCTTTAATCCTGTTCTGCTGTTTTGCCGTTTCCGGCTTCTGCGCCGACCGCAGTAAAGACCTTATTGCCTGGTACAAGCTTGACGGCAATTTCAATGACTCATCCGGCAATAATTATCATCTTGCCTCGCTATCCCCAAATAATCAATTTTCCCCGGACAGCACTGTGCTGCCGGAGAATAACAGTTGCTTCGGCCCGGTCAACGCCAATACGCCGAAAGGCAAAGGCGGCGCTACCGGCCCGGTGCTGCCGTTAAGCAATAAAACCGGCTTTACCATCTGCGGCTTCGTAACCAAGCCTGACACCGGCAACGACTACCATTCCAGTGATTTCGGCTGCGGTTCGCCGCAGCACCGGCGGGCGGCGGCATTGTTCTTTTCAGCCTGGGGAACGATCAACACCAAAGTCGGCGACACGATTAAAAAATCCTATCAGCGGCTGGACGACAACAAATGGCACCATTACGCGATGGTCGTGCCGCCGGAAAATGAAAATAACGAGTACCGTGTATATATTGACGGGATTGAAGTTTACCGGTCGCCGATCCAGTGGCTCAGTTCCTATGGCAATTTTGTGCTTGGCATCACCGAGGGCAAAGAAGCTGCCGGAATCAAGATTGATGAGGTAAAAGTATTCAACCGCGCCTTGAAGCAGGACGAAATTCAGGAAGAGGCTAAGCTCAAAGGCACCCCGCAGTCTGCTTCTCAGATAGGGCTGACCGTTGCCAAATCCGGAATCGGCAACGCCATTGACTTTGTCCGGCGGAAAAAACCAAAAGAAATAAATTTCCCGGTCAAAGGCGCAATCAGCGTGCATTTTATCACCAGTCAGTGGCTGTGCATTGTCGGCGATTACAATGAATTTCTGTGCGACCGGTTCAAAATTGAATGCGGCGATTTCCTCAAACGGCTTGACTCCGGCGATATCAGAGTTGACAAGTGGTCTTATGATTTCCATTACAACTTCGCCGCGCTGGAAGTCATCAGCGACTACCGTCCGATTATCAAGCGCAACTTTGAAGATATCAGCAACTTCCAGCTTTCCGGCGGCAATGGCGAACCGCTTCAGTTCATCGATAATTCCTACTGGATCAACGCGGTCGGCCAGATGCGGGTGCCGATTATTTCCACCGGCGTCCTGTCACAGGTGAACAGCGCGGCGGTCGCGCATTTTGCCTACCTGAAACTGGCTGAACCGCTGAAGAACGGGACAAAATATACGGTAAAGACCAGGCAGGGCGAGGAAACCTCGTTTGTCTATGATGAAAATACCATTATATCCCAGGCCATTAAAGTGAACCAGGTCGGTTATCTGCCGGACGCCGGCAGAAAATACGCTTATCTGGGAGCGTGGCTGGGACCGCTGGGGCCGCTGGATTTATCAAATTATGCGGACAAAGAATTCTTCCTGATTGACGAAGCCACCGGCAAAAGCGCGTTTTCCGGCAGGATTAAACTGCGGATGAAAGAGCAATATTACACCGGCAGCAAAGACGAAATTGTACCTATGAACGGCGAAGACGTCTACGAAATGGAATTTTCAAAATTCAAAACCCCGGGTAAATACCATATCATGATTCCCGGAATCGGGCGGTCATGGG
>CAIMFA010000538.1 GCA_903840185.1 uncultured Lentisphaeria bacterium
CCAAGCTCTACCGCGACCTCAAGGCGCGCGGGGGCGCAGCAGAGCGCACCCATGCCCCACCACTGCCCTCGCCCCTTCTGCCCTCCGGCCCCGTCCCGAACGGATTTGCGCTTCGCGTGTATACCCCCGCCCTCCGTCCTGTCCGTCCTGTCCGTCCTGTCCGTCCTGTCCGTCCTGTCCGTCCTGTCGAATTATGTGCCGGATTCCTGCTTCAAACTTTTTCAGCCGTAGGTTCCAGTTCGTCACTTTCCTGAATAAAAGGATAAATAAAGTTCCGGATCCGGTCGGCCCGTTCAAGAATTTCATGACAGTCTTCATGACTGACATTCTCGGTTCCGTATTCATATCTGGAATAAATGAAAAAAACCACAACTACGTCTTTAGCCAGCTGCAAGTCGTAATTATTTAACGAAGCTCCATATTCAAACAACTCCGCATTGTGCTGGCGCGGATACTCCGCCAGAACCAGCAGTTCGCGAACGGTGAGATAGCACAGCCTGACAGTTTCAACCGGGTCCGTATCTGCGGAATCCACCGCCTGCCGGAACCAGTCACGGCAATTTCTCAGCAGCCGGCGACGGTAAAAATATTTTTCCAATATCTTTATCTCCATAAACAGTGCGATAATGATTATAAGCAAAGGAAACACTAAAGCCCAGTGCCGCTTGGACCAGAGGTAAAACCAGTAGATTTTATCTCCGGCTTTGTTAATCATTTTTTCAAAAGACGACTTAATATCATCATAGAGCGTCTTGAACTTTTCAAAGCCTTCGCCTTTGACGTTAGGCATCGCGACGTTAAGCATATTACGCAGTTTCTCCTGGACTTTTTCGGGAGCCATCGCGGTTTCAACCAGCGCTTTTTCAGCAATGTTCAGATTGGAGTCTGACTGCTCAAGATGTTCGAAAAAACCTTTCCTGATGGTGGCCAGCGTCTGTTTCGTAAGTTCCGGCGGCATCACACGCCAGCTGTCGCCGAAAGGGTCTCTCAGGCTGCCGATAGCAAACGGAGTTGTGTCTGAAACAATTTCTCCGGGCGGAGTTGCATCAAAAGTGATCCAGCCCATTTTCTCTATGTAGATCTGAGTCCAGGCGTGGGCATGATACTCATGCACTTCAAAATAACCGGTCAGCGCATTATAGTTTCCAGGCGAAAACCCGGTAGCCACCCTGGCCGGCAGCCCGGCCAGCCTGGCCATGACAGCCAGCGAAGAAGCATAATACTCGCAATGCCCTTCACGCAGATCGAAGATAAAAAAATCCGTCCCTTCACGCCCTTCCGGTATTTTCTGTGAAAATTGTTTATAGTGAAAATTCTCCCTGAAATAGTTTCTCATGATAATCGCTTTTTCAAACGGCGTCTGGACATTCTGGGTCAGCCGCTTAGTCAGCAGCTTAAGACGCCGGCTGATTTTGCTGCGCGGAAGTTTGAGATAATGCTTCTGCGGCAGTTTTTCAATCCAGTAGCTGATTCCATCATCTTTTTCGTTTTCTTTTTTGACGTCCGGCATATACATTTCTGAAGAAACCTGGTATTTGAACGGCAGCGCCGGAAAGTTTTTATCTTTCAGCCAGCCATGATAAAAATTTGACTCGATAATAGTCGCGGTGGCGACCTGTCCGCCGTTTTCGAAAAATACGGGGCGGTAAGCGGCATACAGCTTGTTGCTGATCCATTTTTCGATGATAAAACTCTGTTCAACGGCGTTATTGATGACTTTTGTGTTTAAACTGGTATCTTTGACAATGCCCTTGCTCTTCAATTCTTCAGAGATAGTCCATTCAATGCCGTCATAGTCGTCATACAACTGTGCCATCCAGTAGAGTTTTACAGGGGACTTAACCTTGAATATCATATCTTTACCGGGAGGACTTGCCCCGCCGTTGCCTGAACTGCTCATGGATTCCGAATTTTTTATCGTCATCGGAGCTCCGGTTTTGCCGACGGAGGTCGGAGAACCGTTCTGCACTTCTATTTTGCCTTTTTCCGATTTCTTCACTTTTTCAGGTTTGAACCAGAGCGTGAATTCCGGCATGTCCGATTCATTCTCCGTACCGAAAGATACGTCAAACAGCCCCCCGCCTTGTTTTCCTTCTGTCGGAAAAATAGAAAAAACAAACCAGAATATCAGCCCGCTTGCAATAATATGAATGAGGATATGAGGCCAGTTACGCTTGAGTACGCCGGGCGGCGAAATAATCCCCGGCTGGCCGGAAAGAGAGCGGGTTCTAGTGCTGTAAAGAATCGCCATCGCCAGTATCAGCGCGACGAAGAAGATTACAATAAAAATCGTCCGCGGCAGCAGCGCGCCGTAAACCAGCAGAAACATGCTTATCAGCAGGACATAGTCATAATCCTCCCGCCGCTGGGCAAAAATAAAGCACAGGCCGACAATACAAACAGATTCAATCAGAACTTTGTCTAATTGGACGTGGTTGATCATCCGGTAGAAGAACCAGCCGCCCGCCAGCATAACTAAGGTTATTTGAATTAAAAACCTGGAATCCCTGCTGATGGAGCGATAAGGAACATAGGCCATCATACCGCATGGGATTAATGCAATCAGCAGCACAAGCGTCAGTGTCGGATGCCCGTGCTGCCATAATGCGGAAATGACACTCAACCCGTAAAAGATGATATAGGCAGGATGGAAAGACAATCTTGACGGGCGGTTACCCGGCAGATTGTCTAAAGGTTTCTCCTGTTTTTTTACATCTTTTTTATTCATTTCTCAACATCCCGGAAACATCTGTTTCAAAAGTCGCCACATATGGTGAAACCGCCCCGTGAGAGCTGGTTTTAACCTTGCCTTTTTTAATTTTCCTTGGCTCATCCGGTTCGATGATTATCGGAAAATATTCTTTCGGGGCATATATCCACCGGATTTCAATTCCCCGCTCCATCAGCGCTTCAAAACGCTGATGCAGATTATCCGGCTCGGACATGGTGAGACAGTAGAGAATGGAGTTGGCATAAATCTGTTCAAGCTCTCCGTCCAGAAGTTCGATCAGCGGCACTTTCTGCGGCTCCAGCACCGCGAGAGAATTGATTATTTTGGTTTTTACTCCGGCTGCATCGCCGCGCAGCTTGATAACTGTTCCGCCTGGTCCATGGGTGATAAACTGAAGACGGCAATACATTTCCGCCAGGTAAGCCGTTATCGAAGACGCGGTTTTCAGCAGAAATTCAAAATTGCTGTCATTCGGGTCAAGCCCGATACTCGCCAATTCCGCATCCAGCAGAATATTAACCTCATCAACCGTATTAGCCTCAAACTCCTTTACCATCAGGCGTCTTTTCGAGGCGCTTGCCTTCCAGTGAATAAACCGCACTTCATCGTAACTGCGGTATCCGCGAACTCCGAAAAATTCCTGTCCCTGACCGGAAGTTCCCAGCAAACGCCCTTCCACGGCGGGCATTTCTCTTTTCTTGAGTTTGATCGGCAGCCATGTCAGCGGCACGATTTCCGGATAAATCATGACTGCGCCGGGCAGCGTGAATGTCCTTTTGCGGCAGAATAATCCGGCCGGATCTCCGCCGATCAGCGTGATCGTCTTCATTTTATAATATCCGCGGGAAGCGGCGAACATCCAGCGGTTGACAATCAATTCCTCGCCCGGCGCAAGCGGCGGAGCAGGAAAATTATTCCGGCCGCCTTCGACAAAAGAACATTTTTCACGAATTACAATTGACTGGCGGTAGCGCCTGGTGCGATTGCTCAAAGTAATCGGCATAAATACCCGCCGGCCGCGTTCCCCGTCCTGGTTCGGCACCCGTTTTATCTCAATCCCGTACAGGGAAAACATCGCCAGCAGGAAACTGGAGATGACTATTCCGCTCAGACTGGAAGCTGTCAGCGCAGTAGCCAGACCGACATTGACCAGGGCCACCAAAACGCTTCCAACCGTAACAAACAGGAAAACTGTTCCCCGTGATGTCGGCAGGATCAAATTCATAGACCTTTTTCCTCATTGGCCATCGGAATTGATTCAAGAATACTGTCCAGAACGTCATTTACGCTGCGCCATTCACCCTGGTAACGCATCTTCAGCCTGATTCTGTGGGCCAGAACAGGCTTGACCATTTCCCGCACATCACGGGGGATGACATACTGCCGTCCGTAATAAGCCGCGAGGCTCTGGCTTACCCGCATCAGCGCCAGCGACGACCGGGGGCTGCAGCCGTTGGTCAGCGCCGGATGGCAGCGGGTGGCTCCGGCAATCGCCACAATGTAATTCCGCACTTCATCTGAAATGTGAATTTTTCGGACGACAGAATGTGACCGGACAATATCGCTGGCTTTCACGACATAAGAGATTTCATTCAGCGGATGCGAGACTGTTTGCGAACGCAGAATGTCTTTTTCCACTTCCTGTGAAGGATATCCGATTGAAAGACGCATCATAAAACGGTCCAGCTGCGGCTCCGGCAGCGGATAGGTGCCGTGATAATCATCAGGGTTCTGGGTCGCAATCACAAAAAAAGGTTTCGGCAGCACATGCGGATGCCCGTCTATGGTTACAACCGATTCCGACATGCACTCCAGCAGGCTCGACTGCGTCCGGGGCGTTGTGCGGTTGATTTCATCCGCCAGAATAATGTTCCCGAATATCGGGCCCGGCATGAATTTGAATTCTTTTTTGCTTTCGTCGTAAATGGACATCCCGGTAATATCCGAAGGCAGCATGTCCGGAGTGAACTGAATCCGTTTATACACCCCCTGGATTGATTTGGACATAGCTTGCGCCAGCATGCTTTTGCCGACTCCGGGAGCGTCCTCGATCAGGATATGGCCGTCGGCAAACAGACAGACGATAATATCCCGGATTACTTCCGGCTTGCCTTTAAATACCACGGCAATATTATCTTCCAGCTGTTTGATTATAACTTTCATGTATTCAAACGAACAGCCTTCATCAAGTCCGACCCGGGTGCTGGCGCCGGCGTTATTCATGTGCGACGGATTGTCCGGATCGTTGAACACGATCATCGTGGAACCGACCTGAATTACGTCCATATGTTTGATTTCGCGCCTCTCCTGTACCGGAGAGGCATTTAAAAACGTACCGTTCACGCTTTTCAGATCTTCAATGAAAAACTTTTCGCCGTCACGGGATATCCGCGTATGTTTTCTGGAAATATCGTTTTTGTCAATTACGATGTTACACTCCATTCCCCGTCCGATGAAAAAATCATCCCGGGTCATCGGATATTCCCGGCTGCTGCCGGAGCCTTCCTGGACTGTAAATGTCGGTACGTTCATAATATTCAATCTCCGTAAATTAGTATTTTCCCACTCCGTGGAAATCCCCCCGATTATCCATTGCAGTATCTGTCCTGCCAAAATGGCCAATAACGCAACAACATTAAAGATAGAACCGGAAAGCCTGTCCCGCAAGGCAAAATATTAAAAATCCTTTGCACATCCTGTCCGTCCACGCTCATTTGAAACTCTTTTTTAACCACAGAGACACAAAGGCACAGAGGAAACTTTGTATTTTCATTTTTTCACCAGTCACCAGTCACCATTACTTCCCAGCCATTCCGGCTGCCTGACACAGCCTGAACTATGGACTTTATGGACGGGCTGGACACTGGCCGGCCGGCCACACGGACGATCACGAACATCGTCGGGCAGTCCGGACACCCTGCTTCGCGCATTTTGGCTGCCCATAAGCCCCATAGGCTCCATTCACCACCGCAAGACTCTACTGCTGACCATTATTAATATTTTTAAGAATAATATCGACAAATGCTTTCTTCTTATAAGGTTTGCCGATAAAATCATCAAATCCGGCTTCTTTATAACGGGTCGTCATGGGCGACAGCACATGAGCGGTCTGCACAATATATTTAACATTCTGCCCGGCATACTTTTTCTGCAGCCATTGCAGACACTCAAATCCGTCAGCGTCCGGCAGGGAAATATCGATCATTACAACATCCGGCGTTTTGCATTTCACGCATTCTTTGCGCATCGCGGCAAAAGTGTCAACAACCTTGAATTCAGCGCCGGCATCTGTCAGGATCTTCTCCACATACTTGATATTAAACGGTTCATCTTCAATGACAAGAATATTCAGCCCGGCGAGAGCTGCCGAAGTTTCATTCGCGGCAATAACCGGCGGCGGTTCCGCATCTGGAATACCGGATAAACTTACCGGGAATGTTATTGAAACAACAGTCCCCTCGTTCTCTTTACTTTCAATCTTGATCGTGCCGTCAAGCCTTTCCAGCAACCGGTGAACAATGGTCAGCCCCAGTCCGGTACCACCGTATTTCCTGACGGATGACTGGTCGGCCTGATAAAATGGCTGAAGCACTTTTTGCAATTTAGCTGCGGGGATTCCGATGCCGGAGTCCTTGACGGTAATCAGCAGATGATCGATTGCGTAATCAGCGGCAATGGTGATGCCGCCTTGTTCAGTAAACTTGATGGCGTTGCCTACAAGATTAAACAGTATCTGCGTCAGCCGGCGGCTGTCACCGGTGACTTTATCCGGCAGACTGCCGGGGTTGAAACTCAATGAGATATTTTTCTCTTTAGCTTTATAAATAAACGGGTTTAGACTTTGTCTGATGTGTTCCGCGGGAGAAAATTCTTCATAAATCCTGGTAAAATGTCCTGACTCAATACTGGAAATCTCCAATATGTCGTTAATTACATCCCGCAGCGATTCCCCGCATTGCTCGATTATGTGAAGATATTCCTGGAATTTCCCGCCGTCAGCTGCGCCGTTCAACCGCAACCCTTCAGCAAGCATGCTGGAAAATCCGAGGATTCCGTTCAAAGGCGTCCTGATCTCATGCGACATGGTGGACAAAAATTCACTTTTCGCCCGGTTGGCGGATTCAGCTTCGTCCTTTGCCTTGCGGATCTCCTCTTCAGCGTGAATACGCTCAAGCGCAATGCCGATGCTGGAGCCGATATCTTCCATAAAGGTGATGAACTCCGGAGTCAGCATGTTCCTGCGCTTATCGTTAAGCTGCAGCAACCCGATAATCTCCGTCCCGGTGCGCAATGGAATCAAGGCCACGGATTCATAGCCTGCCTGCTTGCAGTGGTCGCGGACGCCGCCTTGACAATTTATTTTTTGTGCAACTTCGTCCTGCATATCTGATATGCTGTTAGTCCAGAAACTGCCGCCGGGGGAAAAACATGGCAATGCCGGATTAGTCCGGGCTTGAAGAACTATTCCGCAAACACACGCTAATGCCGGGGCTCCGGATTCATCCCTGCAAATTTTACCATCAGGGGCATGAGAACACAGATAACGGTCCCGCTCGATGAATTCACGGTCAAAACCGGTGGCAGTATGATACGGATAATCATTGTCTTCCCGAACACGGATGCCGATTGCCTCCAAGCCGGAAAATTGTTTGAACAACAGTAAGAGCTGATCCATGATATCCGCGCGGCGCTCGCTCTGGTTCAGCAGGGACAGGACTTGTTTGGAGAATCGATGTTGATCTTCCGCTATTTTTCTTCTGGTAATATCGGTATCAGTTCCGCGATAGCCAAGCAAGTCGCCATTTGCATCCAGTATTGGAGAGCCGTTGGATTCCAGAATCACTATCTGGCCATTCTTATGCGGAACGGGACTGATAAATTTCTTAATCGGACGTTTTTCGGCAAATATCGCAAACGCCGCGGATTTTAACTCCTCGCATGTTCCCGGTTGCAGAAGGTCAAAGAAAGTCTTTTTGCCGATTAATTCATCCGGCGTGTATCCAAGCACATTCTCAACGGCGTCGCTGATGTAGGTAATTCCGCCTGAAGCGTCAAGTTCCCAG
>CAIMFA010000539.1 GCA_903840185.1 uncultured Lentisphaeria bacterium
GCTTGAAAATTTATTTTCATTCTTTTTTGCTGTTTTTTATTGATAAAGTATTGACAAAAGTTGAATAATCTTCTATAATAGTTTACATGTAAAGCAGGAAAAACGCAAGATGAATGATTTTATAAATAGTTTTTTGCCGGCACCACGCCAAGGCGGATTTGCGATGCCCGGCTACTGGATATGGTGCGGCTCGGTAATTAAAGGGGAGGACGGACGGTATCACATGTTTGCCGCCCGCTGGCCGCAATCCACGCCGTTCACCCCGGGATGGCTGTTCTATTCGGAGGTGGTCAGGGCGTCTTCAGACACTTACACCGGGCCTTTCCGGTTTGAAGAAGTCGTGCTTCACGCTCGCGGCAGGAAGTATTTTGACGGCATGGCAACGCATAATCCGGTAATCAGGAAACATGGCGGCAAATATCTGCTGTATTATATGGGCACATCCTATGACTTTACGCCGGATGAAACAGACAAACATGAAGGCGAAAGATTCTGGGAAGCCTGGTACAATAAGCGGATCGGGCTGGCGGTCAGTGATTCGGTGTTCGGCCCGTGGAGACGTCCAGACGCTCCGTTATTTGAACCGCGAAAGGACAAGTGGGATTTTTACGGCAACACCAATCCGGCGCCCTGGATCATGGATGACGGGAAAGTTTACATGTTCTATAAATCATTGACCAGAGACCGGCATCTGAATATCGGGCTGGCAACGGCGGACAATTTTGCCGGGCCCTACCGGCGCGCCGACCGTCAGCTACGGCTGGACCGGTCGCAGGAGCATACGGATATTGAGGACCCGTTTTTATGGTATCAGGACGGCTTGTTCCATATGCTGGCGAAAGATATCACCGGCAACATCTGCGGTGAGCAATACGCCGGGATTTATGCGTTCAGCCGGGATTGTGTTTCATGGGAGGTGTCGAGTTATCCGAAAGCCTATTCCAAGACCGTGGTCTGGGATGACGGTAGTATTACTGAACAAGGGGCGCTTGAGCGGCCGCAACTGCTGATTGAAGACGGCCGCCCGGTGTGCATGTATGCCGCCACCAGCCGCGGCAGTACGGGCTTCTGGAACGCGGAAAAAAGCTGGAATATGGCAATTCCGATTGATGGCAAAAAATTATGCGGAGAACAAAAATGGTCAAAGCCAAGAACAGTAAAATCGTCTCAATACGAGATGTTGCCTGTCAAGTAGGGGTCAGCCCTACGACGGTATCGCTGGCGCTGCAGGGCAGTTCGCGCGTCAGTATCGAAATGCGCGAAAAGGTTCAGCAGGTTGCACGGCGGATGAATTACCACCGCAACAGTCTGGTTGATACTATTTTCAAAGGAACCAGCAACACTATCGGCATTCTGGTGGCCCACATTTCCGAACGTTTTCAGGGTGACATCTGCGGCCATATTATTGATCTGGCGCATGATTCCGGTTTCTTCAGCATGGTTTACAATCATCATCTTGAAGCAGACAGGGAGAAGGACTTCATTCACAAAGGAATTGAAAAACAGCTTGAAGGGTTCATTATTTTCGCTACGCGAGATCAGGCGAACGATGAAGATTTCTGGCAGCTCAAGGAAATGGGTATTCCATTTGTGCTGATTGATAA
>CAIMFA010000540.1 GCA_903840185.1 uncultured Lentisphaeria bacterium
AGATAGTTGTTGCATGGCCATTATCAAACAATTTTCTTTAACATTTTAAAACCCTCCATTATTCTTTTATATTATCGAATTCTGACAAACATCATACAGGACACCCGAGATTACCATTTCCAATCACCTCCCTCATTGTGATGGTTTAAGATACAGTTCATAACATTTGGCATCGACAGCCTGACGCATTCCCGGCGGAGCGTCAGCCGACCAAAATGCTACGCCGGGACTTTCCGGCATTACTTTACGAACTCTTTCCATTTGCCGGAGAACACTTTTGACATATGCATCATTACTGGCTGAATTATTCCAGGTCTTGTCGGTTACCAGACCGATCAAGGTCTTATCCGCAATTCCCAGCTTCCGCATTTTTAATGCAGCTTTGTCTATTCGACTTTCATCTTCTCCTGGACGTATGTAGATCTCCAGCATTAGAAGATCAATAACTCCGGATTTGACGATCTCTGCGATGTCTTCAGAAACATCATCAAAAATATTCCACACAGCGATAAAAATTTTTGGGTTTTCCTTTTTTAAAACAGGCAACACTTTAACAAGCATGGATGTTCCAGGTCCGTTTCCGGAAATTTCATCGATGTATAAAGCATTGAAATTATCCCGCACGGCCTTGCGATAAAGATCCAACAGCAATTCCGCCCGTTCAGATACCGCGCCGATAGTAATTCCAGCGAAAGCTCCCCGACGCTTCCATTCGGAAATATCCGCAGTTGTCCCACATCCGGCATTGACGTAATTGAGCTCCTGAACATTTCCGTACCAGAGAAAATAAAGGTCCTTTTCAACCACATTCAGCTTGATAATTAACTCATTATTATCTTTCCTCGATTCATCTATGCGCTTATCCGGGTCAATCACGAGTACCAGTTCGTCAGGCCCGGCATCTGCAAAAATTGAATTCCAGGAAATAGTTGCCACTCCCATTGAAGGGATTGACTCTATGCAGCTCTGATGATGAATTTTCTTATTTCGATCTTTTACCGTGACATTGACATTCCTGGCTGCCCGGGCTCCATTATTATGAATTGCGGCAGTGAAAAAGACAGGCTGATTCACTACTGGAAACATCTTGCTTACGGATAAGTCTGTATTGTTTTTTATTTTGCTTTCTGGATTGATATATAAATCCGGCTTGTTGGCGAAAGCAATAATATTAGATGGTTTGCTTTCATTGCCGGAACTGTCGATCACGGTAACAAAATACTCGGAATTGTCAGGTGCTTTTCTGTCAGTAAAATTAAACTCCAGTTCAATGCCTTTCTTCAGCTCGGCCAGAGCCTTGCCGTTGCAATAGACACGATATTTACTTGCTCCATAACAGTCTATGCTTGAAATAGTCCATTTCAGACTGGGGGCATTATCAACATAGCTGCCAGTTATTGAAATACTATCGGGGGCATGGCGGTCAAATTCTTCAATGCCATTTTCTAACGCATAAATTAACTGCATTCCGGTTCCCCTGACATCGCATGCGCTTACTCCATAATAAACTATTCCAGAAGATGGTGAGACTATTTGAATTTCAGTCGTTTTGTCTGTCAGGCGTGTTGCCATAATTGCGGCGCGGCGGAAATTATCTGCCGTGATCGGTTCCTGACTGCGATATATATTATGCATTTTTCCGTGTACTGGCTTCCAGCTCAATTTAGTCAAACCTTTTTCAGAGTCATGAACAACATCAAATGTACCGCCAGTCAGGCGGCTGCACAGTATTAAAAAGAGTATTAGGGAGAATAACTTCATTACAGGCCTCATTAAATATGATTTACTTATTTAGCTCTGATCCTATATTTCCGACATCTTATAATATTCATAACCTATTTATTCTCCGCCACATAGACAGATCGTTCGACTCTTCCATCCAGAACTGTTGCCGGAGACAGGGGTGATATCTCCGCCCGCAACATGTAATATTTAGATTTGGATGGTTTTGTCTTTACCATTACAGTTGCAGGTTTAGGAGATTCTCCGGTCTTAAGCGCAGGGACTCGGATAATCTCGGTGGCAATGATTTCATCATCCAGATAGATTTTTACTTTTGCCTTTTCCGCATCCATGCCGCCTATATTGTAAAAATTAGCGATAATCCTGAATTCTTCCCCCGCCTTTGGCGTCAAATTATCAACCTGGAGATCATGACTCCATATCTGCAGAACGGGTTCAATGTAATATTTACGGCATAAATCATCTGCAATTGGTACCATCTCTTTTTTGATGCCATTAGCATGAAAGAATCCCACTCCAGGCATCTCCGGAGCTTTTCGCCTGACATACCTTACCTCATCCTCAATTTCATATGGCTCAAGATTAAATTTATCGGCGTTATCGGTGATACCAAGAGTGATTAGTGTATTATGCATGATATCCTGCTGGCGCGCCATTTCAATACGCTGGTCGTAGTAAGCATAGCGGCTGTAACTTTTGAACTCCGGCACTAGAAAATTGGAGTAGCACTCAAGCAGTAACAAATCCACCCCTTTTTTGCGATATAGATTTTTTGTAATATTACAATAACTGGCCCTGAGTGAACCGCAAATCCAGAGACATGTGAAGTATTCCGGGGAATTCTGATTAAAATCCTGCAACCCTTGAAATTGAGGCATTGCCAGGATTGCCGCATCAGTATAGTTGCCCATCTCGTCAATCATAATACCGTTCGCGCTTATTGGCAAATTGCTTAATCCTTGACGCAAGTAGTTCGTATATTCTACTGGAGTTTTTATCTCTTTGATAACCCCTTTCCATAGGCAGGTTATTGCGCCGCGATTTTTCCAGTATGCCGTATTGGAACCTTCAACCGCCATTACCACATTGGCATATTTCAGCTTTTCGTTTCCTGCTATATGACCGCCAAACCACGGGAAATACATTTGATGTGCTACTACAGGAACTGTTATTTCGCCGCTTGATTTGTCTTTATCGCTATTTATCTCTACTTTAATTTTGCAATAACCGTTAGTATGCGGTATCCAATCAATCATGACAACTCTTTCTTCTTTGGCCGGAATCGGTTCCGTATTAACCTTTCCAATCAATTTTCCTCCTTCCTCCGAAACTTTTACTTCCACAGGCGTCATCATATTCATTTGATTGTTGCGGATACGCACCGAGATCTTAGCTGATTGTTTTTCCACCGGAATCATTGGTATTACGTTTACATCGCTGTTAAAGTATTCAACCGTGTTTAAATCCAGTCCGCAGAGCCGGGCAGTTAATAAGATTCCACCGAGACAACCGATAAGAGCATGTTTCATTTTTGATTTTTCCTTTTGCCGCAAACGTTTGCGGTGTTGATTAAAATTTTTTTTATTTGTATTCGTCCGGAATTACTAATTCACAAGGTAATTCAATATGAATTTTTTCACTGCTTTTTTGTGATAACTTTTCAAGTGTTTTCTGCACTGCCAGCTCTCCTATTCTCCAATTGTTGACCCTGAATGTCGGGATCTTGCTGGAATCCGGAAAGTCGAGTCCCATGTCGCCAGCTCCGGCAATAATGAAATCACCAGGAATTCTGTAGCCATGCTTTTGAGCCGCCTGGAAAACCCCTATTGCCAGATCATCACTCGCCGCCGCTACCACATCAAAATCAATTTTAGACTCAGAAAGTATCTTGTCGAAAATAGCAAAGGCTTGTTCCCGGTCAAAATGACATTGATAAATTCTCGATGAATCAAGTGAATATTGAGTTAAAATTCGCCTGAAACCATTTACCCGTTCCATTCCGACAGAGTTAAATACTCCACATTCTCCCACATACACAAAACGTCGATGCCCTTTTTTGATAAAATATTCCACCAGATGTCCGAAAGCTTCATTCTCCGTATTGCCTATGTAATTAAACTCGCAATCAATTTGTGGGTATGAATTAATAATGATGCAATTCTCATTCACCACGCTTTTAAGGTAATCATCCCTAAGTGTGGAGCCCCAGACAATGAGGCCACTAATGACCTGCTCTTTTAACATGTTTGAATATAATTTCTCTTTGAAATATCTTTCATTCTGAAACATTAACAGCAGAAAATAATCGCTTGTGCCTATTGCCTGTTCAACGCCTTCCAGCATCTCAAGAAAAGCACCTGACTGCAATAAAGAGTCTTTTGTAGTTACTTTTCGCAAAAGCACCGACAACCCAATTGTTTGACAGCGCTTAGTGGACAGGCGGCGGGCATGTATGTTCGGAGAATAGTCATATTCTTCTGCAAGTCGACGTATCTCTTGTTGCTTCTTGTCCGAAATTTTGATTCTAGAGTCCTTATTATTGAGAACTCGCGAAACAGTGCTGATGGAAACATCTGCCATCTTCGCGAGGTCAATCAGATTACTCCTTTTATTCGTATTCGGCATTATACTCATTCGCTCCTGCTATAATAGTCGTACCGCAAACGTTTGCGGTATCTTGTGTATAGAGTATATTACCTTTTGGCAAAAAAAGCAATACAGAAAAAAGAAAAATTGTAAAATAATCTGAAAAGAAATTTTAAATCTCACGAATCTCCACAGTGAACGAGTACCAATGGCTCGATGAATAATCACCGGCACAAGAAACTTTCCTGCTGCTGCGATTGTAAAGGGGGAGATTTTAAGTTTTAGGTGTCCAAGTCTTCTCGCACTTTAGAACTGCCCCACTTTAGAATTCCAGAACTCCATGAATCTGTTTATCCTGTCCATCCCTGTTAAATTGGCGTTCATTTTTTTTCCAAAAATCATAAGTTTCAAAAATTCATTTTAGCACCTCGCTTGAGCCTTATTTCATAATTTCTATTGACAAAATCACTAATAGTAAAAAGCCCGCTTTGCGGGAGTGCCCCGCTTGCGGGTCCCGCGACTGCGGGAAAGACAAGGGGCCAAGTTGAAAGTAAAAACCGGGGAACGATGAAAACCAAAAATGTTTAACGCAAAGACGCAGAAATGCAAAGGGAAAACCGGAGTCAGCGAATGTACGCGGATACACCGCGTTCATTCACTGACTCATGTATTACTTTCGTGTTCTTTCGTGCCTTTCGTGGTAAAAAACTGTATTCCTCTGTGTTCTCTGTTACCTCAGTGGTGCAAAATAGGATTTGATTGATTTATGGCGGATGTGTTTAAATTTACGGAAGACCAGCGGACGGCGCTGAAACTGATCGGAGGGACGGTCAGGAATCTGCTCCTGTTCGGCGGTTCGCGCTCGGGCAAGACTTTGATCCTGCTCTTCTCCATTGTGCTGCGGGCGCTGAAAGCGCCGGGCAGCCGCCATGCGGTGTTCCGTTTCCGGAAAATCCATGTCAAGGA
>CAIMFA010000541.1 GCA_903840185.1 uncultured Lentisphaeria bacterium
ACCTGTTGTTGTCAGGCGGGATTGCCTGCCGGTAAATGCTTATATTTGTCTACATTTGTTTACTTGCTATAAGCTTAATATATAACAAGTTATTGATATTTTGCAGGATGATTTTTCATTATTATCGTGTATTGTATAAAACAGCAGCGCGAAGAGGAAATTGTTGCATTATAAACCAGAGATACGGCAGTGACGCACTCGAGAAAATTAAGTTTAAAACAATTACGGTATTACCATGACAGACATTATTGAACCGGACGCATCAAGTAAAATACGGTTTCTGTGTCCGTTTTGCCATTCCTGCCTGGAAACCGTCCAGACCTACTGCACGCCGCTGAATTGTCCGGGCTGCGGCAGGCAGACTTTTGTGCCCGCAAGCCGGTTTGAACCGGGCTGCGTAATTGATGATTTCGTCATCGGGGAAAAGCTTGGCAGTGGTTCAATCGGCACCGTCTACAAGGCGCTGCAGTATTCGCTGGAACGGGAAGTGGCATTGAAGATCCTGTCGCCGGAGCTGACGAATTTGAAAGCGGCCACGGAGTTTTTACGCGAGGCCAGAGCCGCAGCGAAGATTACCCACGTCAACCTGGTACAGGCTTATGCTGTCGGCGAAGATAACGGCACCTTCTTTATGGCAATGAACTATATCAACGGTGAGAGCCTGAAAGCCAGGATTCAGCGCGAAGGCAGGATTGCCGTTGATGAAGCGCTGCATATCGTGCAGCAGGTGGCGGAGGCGCTGCATTATGCCTGGCACGAAGCGAAAATGATCCATCGCGACGTTAAGCCGGATAATATCATGATCACCACCGAAGGCATCGTCAAGCTTACCGATCTGGGACTGGCGATTAAACATACTGAATGGACCGAGGACATGGATATCTCCGGGACCCCATCCTATATGAGCCCTGAGCAGTTTGCAGGAGAACAGCTTGATCCGCGCAGCGACATTTACAGTCTCGGGATCACCCTCTACCAGATGCTTGCCGGAGTTCTGCCGTTTGATGCGGAAACCATCAAGTCGGTGGCCGATCAGCATTACCTGGAAACCGCGGTTCCGCTGCAGCGGCTTGGCCTGGATATTCCGGCAAGGGTATCCTGCCTGGTCAAGAAAATGATGGAAAAACTGCCGGAAGACCGTTTCCGCGACACTGAAGCATTGATTAAGGAGATCTGCCTGATCCGCCAGTCTACGTCAGAAAATAAACATATGGTGCCGTCAATGCACACGGTATCCATTTCCAAGCTCAAGTACCAGCCCCGGACTCCGCCGGAACCAATCCCGGAGCCAACCCCGGCCAGTGTCAATATAAACAGCAACACCGGGAAATTAAAAACCCGCCGGGACTATCTATTCTGGGGCATGGTTGCCGTCTTTCCGCTTCCGTTTATTATTCTGCTCGCATCGGTTTGGTTTCATCCATCAAATAAAGAGCCGAATGAAACTGCTTTCCTTGAAGACAGGCTTGAACTGCTGGAAAAAAAGCTTGCCATCCCCGATATGCCACCTGCCGCGCTGGCGGTGGAGGCCTCAAGGCTGCTGGCAATATTTCCTGAGCAGCGCACGCCTAAACAGGAGGAGCTCTTCGTGAAGCTGAAAAATCATATTAGCAGTTTTGATTCAGCTAAAAAAACAGTAGAGATGGAAGAAAAGTCCGATTATGTGAAAAGTCTTGAAGGGCAATTGAAAGAACTGGTTGCCGCCAAAGCCGAACATGATAATAAACTGGCTGAGGAAATTAAACAGGCAGAATCCAAAAATAAAACTTTTGAAAGCACGATTGCCGACCTGACCGGCAAACTTAAAGTGCAGGACGACAAAATCAATCAGCAGAAGTTAAATTTTACAGCAGAGCTTGCCAGGCAGCGGATTGCGCACGAGAAGTACTGGAAAGCCGATCTCTTGAATGATTTATATGCACAGCTGAAAGAAGAGGACTACGCCAGGGCGGAAGCGCGCCTGGTTTACAAACGTTCGCTGCTGGGCAAAGAATATAACGCCTGGTTCAATTCATATATCGAATTGGTCAAGCATCTGCATGAGCTCGATGATTATTTTGATGCCGGGAATTCCCATATTGTCGGTAAAAATATTGAAGGGCATAGAATTACCATGCTCAATGACGGCAATATTTATTTTGAGGAAAAAGAGGGGGTGGTCAAATCATGTAAATGGTATGATTTACCGCCGCAGGGGATTTATGATCTGCTGCAAAAAGCCAAGCCGGAACTGGCCGGCAAGCGGAAGGTGCTTGACGCTGATATCGCCTGGCTTAAAGGCAATACCTTCAGCCCGGCGGTCATTGAAGGCCGTCCGTGTGTCAAAGAATTATGCATGGCATTCATCGACAGCCAGATAGAATCCATTCTCGGCATTGCCGCTTATGACAGGAACCAGGCGGCTGTTGCTGCCGGCAGTTTGCTGAATATGCTTAAAAACACTGAATTTGCGTGTGCGGTCAAGACGCGGCTGGGAACGCTTATCAGTCAAAAGGGATTATGAGCGATGCCGGGTGGAACGATTTTAACGGTGAATGTTCTTTTTAAAGATATAATGACCAATAGAGGATGGTAAAAATGGCAAATAAGAATGTTACGACGGCCAGAGTAAAAAATGTTATGAATCAAATGCCGAAGAGTATTATGGAGAAGCGGGAGAGCAAAGTCCGCAATACGGTCAGATCAACGCTGTCTTCCATGAAAAGCATACTCGGCCAGCTGAAACATGGCAATATGAACAAACTGCGGCAGGAGAAGCGCCGCAAAAAGATTATTGCCATCTCGATTGCGGCAATCGTGGCTGTCGCTGTTGCAATCACGTTGAAAATCATCTTTCGTTAATGGCGGGTTCAAGCGGTTGAAAAATTTTACGCCCCGGAGCATTGAGATAACATGAACCAGCCGAAGAACAAAGTCGCGAGCCGCCGGACCTGGCCGGCTTGGCTGTTGTTTAAACTGCTAAACCGCCGTTCAACAGCGGAGGTTCTGGAAAAGAGCGAATTGTTCACGAGCAGCCGGGACGGCATCGTGGTGCTGGACGGTAGCGGCAGCCTGCTGCAGGCCAATGCGGCGTTCTGCCACATGCTGGGTTACCGGCAGGAGGAACTGATGGCGCTGCAGCATTTTTCCGAGCTCACCCCGGCAAAGTGGCATGAGTGGGAGGCCGTGGAGATATGGAACAAGCGGTTATTGCAGGACGGGTATTCCGGTTTGTATGAAAAAGAGTATGTCCGGAAGGACGGTTCGGTGTTTCCGGTGGAGCTGCAGTCGTTCATTTTTTTTAACCAGGACCGGACGCCCAGATACATGTGGAGCGTGGTGCGCGATATCAGCAACCGGGTCAAGCTGGAAGCGGAGAAGAAGCTGCTTGAAGCCGGTATCCGCAACAAGCAGCGGCTGGAAACCATCGGCACGCTGGCTGGCGGGATTGCCCACGATTTCAATAACATTCTGGTGCCCATCCTCGGTTATGCCGAGCTGTCGATGTCGATGCTGCCGCCGGAAAGCCAGTTATATAAATATTCCAGCGAGATCATGAAAGCCGCCGAACGGGCGCAGAACCTGGTAGCTCAGATCATGACTTTCAGCCGCCCGGCGGAGAACCGGCAGAAACCCCTCGATGTCCGTCTGCTGCTCAAGGAGGCGTTGAAACTGCTCCGCCCGGCAATCCCGGCCACGATCGCGATTGAACAGCATATCGACAATCCCTGCAGGAATGTTTTGGCGGATCCATCCCATATCCATCAGATAATTTTAAACCTCTGCACTAACGCCTTCCATGCGATGGAAAATGCCGGGGGTACGCTTACCATTGAACTACGTGAGGTTGCCGCGGCTGACTGCCCGGCATGCTGCAACACGGAGCTTGAGTATCTGATGCTGCGGGTGACCGATACCGGGACCGGCATGGATGCGGCCACCATGGAACGTATTTTCGAACCGTTCTTCACCACCAAGCCGGTCAATAAAGGCACGGGGCTCGGTTTGTCGATGGTGTACGGTATAGTGCAGAGTTGCAAAGGGGAAATCACGGTCGCCAGTGCGGAAGGAATGGGCTCGACGTTCAAAATCTTCCTGCCGGTCATCGAAGTGGACGCGGAGGAAAGCCGGGATGCCGGCAGTCCGGTCAGTGGCAAAGGACGGGTGTTGTTTGTGGATGACGAACCGGCCAATCTACAATTGATGCTGGCCATGCTTTCCAGACTCGGGTATATAATCGCAACGGAAACCTTGCCGGGGAAAGCGATTGAGCGGATAACCCGGAATCAGGAAAAATTTGATCTGGTCATTACCGACTTGGCGATGCCTGGGATGACCGGTCTGGAGCTGGCGGAGCAAATACACGCTGCCAGTCCGGAGCTGCCGGTCATCCTGATGACCGGATACGGCAGCGACATTGATGAAACGGCGGCGCTGGAACGCTGCGGTATCCGGCAGATTCTTAATAAACCGGTAAAACTTCATACATTAGCATCAAGTATTAATGAAACCATCAATTTATCGAGGAGGTAGAATATGGAGATTTTACTTATTGAAGACGACGAAGCCGTAAGGGAATTCATCCGCGAAGTACTGCTGGGGGAAGGTTACTTTGTCAGTGTGGCGGGCAACGGCAATGAGGGACTTGCGGCAATAAAAAGCGATCCGGATATTGGCATGGTCATCACCGACATCGTCATGCCGGAGAAGGAAGGCATAGAAACGATTATAGAAATCAAACAGGGCTGGCCGCATATCAAGATTTTAGCCATATCCGGCGGCGGCAGAATCTGCGCCGAAGATTATTTGCATATTGCAATGGCGCTCGGGGCCGGCATCACGTTGAAAAAACCTTTTACCCGGCCTGAACTGCTCGGGGCTGTTGCAGAGCTGGCAGGGCATGAAAGCCCGGATGCGAAAATACCGGTTTTCGGCGATTACCCCGCAGTAGCGGAAATTTCAGGCGAAGTTGCGGTTTAAGGCGATATGCCTTCCAGCAGTTTCGATTAGAAAGTTTAATTATAATAGAATGACGGAGGAGAAGTACGGTGCGGATGGATTTTAAACAGGATAAATTCAGATGACTTTAAGCGCGGAAAACCAGAATAAATTAAAAGACATCAAGTCCATACTGTACGGGATGGAGATTGATTATGAACGGGGTAATATCGATCATGGACTGGACAAAATAAAAACAGACATACCCTTGATCGACCTGCATCACCAGGAATTGCTGGAGCTGGTTATTACTATTTTCAAAATGCTGGACTCTTCGAAACTTAATGAAAATAAATTAAAATCCCTGCTTGAAGATCTGATCGTTTATTCGCTCGAGCACTTCGCCTATGAAGAAAAGCTCATGCAGGACGCTGAATATCCGGATATCAACAAGCATAAACACCAGCATAATAATTTCAACCTGAAGCTGAACTGCTTCTTAAGTGAATTAAATGCGAAAGTGGAACTGTATGACTACGCCATCCGTCTGAACTTATGGCTGGTGGAGTGGTATTCATCTGAAATATTGCACAACGACCGGAAAATGGCGCTTTTTTTGAAGCGTAAAAGGATAAAATTGTACGCCGTAGCCGGGGGAATTGGCATATGCCTGGTTGCAATTCTGCTGATATTTATCTACAGAAAGACTTAAAGCCCGGAGCAGTTTAACCCAATATGGATAGTTTTGCAGTGAAAATTCAGCGGGAGGCGGAATCGAGGATAGTATGAATAATCAGGAATTCCAGGAAAAATTAGATAACGCATTGCTTTTTAAGAAAGCAGGCAAACCGGCGGAGGCGCTGGAATTGTATATAGAGCTCTATGCGCAGTTGAAAGAGGAAGCCGGGGATTATGCGAGGTGCTTCGAGAAATCGGGCATTTACGAGGCGGATACGATAAACATCACACCTCAGTTCTGCGCCGCTGCGGACGAATACTTAAAAAGCGATAACCAGGCGTGCATCATTTTGAATAACATCTGTGTGCTTCTGGCAAAAAACGGACATAAGGAAGCCGCCAGAAAATATTTTATAAAGTTGATTAAATATCTGCCTGACGGCGAGAATGCGTCCGGTCGTGAAATATGGATGGAAGAATGATTTTCGTGCTATATGCAAAAATAAGGTTTCAGTAAGGAGCAAACGATCAGCGAGGTTTTGAAAGGAATGACAAACATGGTTAAGTTGCGAAATTTTGAAGAAGCGGATATCCACCACCTTATCGGCAGGATTCCGGATGAGCGGTTTCTCCTGCAATGGGCGGGACACCAGTACCAGTACCCGCTGGACAGGGCCCAGCTCTTGAAAAGCCTTGAACGGACCCGAGGCGGTAAACCTTCGCACTTCATGTTCACGGCCTGCCGCCGGTTAGAAGGAACGGTTGTCGGGCATATTGAGTTAATGAATATCGATTATGCAAATGAGTCCGCCTGTCTGGGGCGTGCACTCATTTGCCAGGCAGAAGATCGCGGCAAAGGTATGGGTACCGCGATGGTGGCTGAAGCATTAAATTACGGCTTCAATGTCCTGGGGCTGATGGAAATCAATATCGGAGTGTTCGATTTCAATAAACCGGCCATCGCCTGTTACAGGAAATTAGGTTTTACCGAGTACGAGTTCCGTGAGCATGCCCGGCAGTTTGAAAACGAGAGCTGGAATCTGGTTATGATGAAGCTGTTCAACCATGAATTTATGGAATACCATTCCCGCAAGCAGTACTCTGAACAACTCAGTAAATGACTTTTTCGATCTAGTTGACATAAAAAACATAAAGGTAGCATCCTGTAATATCAAAAGAGTAGAAGTTTCAGGAATCGACTTTATGAAAATCCCAATTATATTTAAAGCAGGAGATTGAAGATTATGAAGACTGCAATTGCAGTATTGAGTGTAATATTTGCTGGTGGATTGTCCTGTCTGGCAGAAAGCACGCCAGCTCGACCTTCCAGCGCATCATTGTCCCAGAAACTTGATTCAATTATCATCCCCCAGATTCAGTTCCATGACGCAAATATAAATGATGTTATTCAATATCTTGCCGGCCAGGGAAAACTGCGGGATCCGGACAGGAAAGGGGTGAACATTGTTCTAATGGACAAGGAAAATAAATCCAGGATATATATGTCTGTCAGAAATATAACCCTGCGCAAAGCCCTGATATCACTTGCCACGATGGCTGATTTGTCGCTTGAGATTGAAGAAGGGCGTACAAGCGTCATGCTGAAGCCGAAAGAAAAGAAGTAGTATGATAACGCAATGCAGGCGGAAGTAAAAAATAATTGCAGGAGGAGAGCATGAAATTATTAGTTACTTACTTTGAAGATGATTCCAGAAGCAGAAGGACACTGCTGGCGGCAGTAATCATGCTTGTCTTTGTTGTGGCCGGCATGGCAGGAATGACATTGATAGCTGAGCCTGTGACGGAGGAAATTGAGGCCCCTGTAGTCGAACCCCGGCAGGATGACTCAAATTCTTTTGAGCAATGTCGTAAAGATGCAGAGTCAGGAATTCCGGTAGCGCAGTATGAATTAAGCGTCAGGTATGCAATGGGCAGCGGAGTGGAAAGAGATGAAGCCAAGGCGGCAGAGTGGTGTCAGAAAGCTGCCGTCGGTTATCCCGACGCACAATTTGAAATCGGGTACAAGTATTATACGGGTAATCACGGTGTTACCCGGCCTGATTATACTAAAGCCTTTGAGTGGTTCAAGAAGGCCGCAGATTCAGGATATGCAGAAGCCAATTATAAAAT
>CAIMFA010000542.1 GCA_903840185.1 uncultured Lentisphaeria bacterium
GGAATTAATGGTTCCACGCGACCCCAAAACGCATCAGAAACTTCCCATGATTTGATCTTTGCCATTATGTACTTCCTTTTAGAAGAATAAAATGACACAAATTTTTAATATTTCAACTTTTATTTACGGATAAGCACTTAAAACAGGCCAGTCTTCCAGTGAAGCGAAAGACTGGCTTCCAACTGTTATCGGCAGCAAAGTGAGTATTGGTTCAAATGCCACAATTCTTCCGGTAAAAATTTGTGATAACGCAGTGATCGGCGCAGGCAGCGTCGTGGTAAAAGACATTCTTTTTCCCGGTGTTTATGCGGGAAATCCGGCACGGCTGTTGAGAAAATTATAACCACAGGAGTTAAAATGTTGAAAGCAGGTATGATCGGCCTGGGGCATTGGGGACCTAATTTGTTCAGAAACTTTTACGAGCATCCTGATGTTTCACTTGAAATAATTTGCGACAAATCACCGGAAAAACAGCGCAAGCTGGCCAGATACAATGTCCCGTTTACTACTGATTATACTGAAGTGACAGCTCCTGGAAACGGTCTGGATGCTGTGATTGTTGCCACCCCTCTGGGCTCTCATTACGAAATAGCCAGGGCTGTATTACAGGCTGGCAAACACCTCTTCATTGAAAAACCGATAGCACCTTCCGCGCTGCAAGTCCGGGAGCTGATGACGATAGCAGAACAGAAAAAATTGTGTTTTATGGTAGGACATGTGTTCCTTTACAATTCCGGCATCCGCTATGTCAAAGAGCAGATAGAAAGCGGCGAATTGGGAAAAATACTTTTTATCCATGGTCAGCGCACTAATCTAGGTCCGGTCAGAAGTGATGCCAATGCGCTTTGGGATCTGGCCGCGCATGATATTTCAATTTTCAATTACTGGCTCAATGACCGCCCGCAGGAGGCGACCGCAACTGGAAGCTGCCTGCTGAACGCCAAAACAGAAGATGTTGTCTCTGCCACTTTCAGCTATAAAAACGGAATAAAGTGTAATATTCTTGCTTCCTGGCTTCATCCGTGCAAAGTTCGTCAGATCACTGTGGTCGGAGATAAAAAAATGCTGGTATGGGACGATATGGCTACAGGAGAACCGATCAGGATATTTGACAAATCAATCACTCGCGCGGAATACAGCGAACAAATCGAGGGTACGCTTGCAGAGTTTCAATTCAGCATTCAGGACGGACAGGTATTAATACCAAGAATCGGGCTGAGTGAGCCTTTAAGAAGTGAATGCAATCACTTTGTGGATTGTATAATTAATAATAAAAGGCCTCTTACCGATGGCATGAACGGTTATGAAGTGGTGGCGGCGCTTGAAGCCGCGACTGAATCTATAAAAAATAATTCCGTTGCCATCCCGGTTAAATATTGAACCTGTCAACGGTTTTTTACTCTCTGCTGCTTGAATCAGGTTGCTGATTATAATTATCCAGCGGTGCCGTAACCGCAAAGAATTTTATCTGCATATGACTTTTTTGTTCTATGTCAAGCAGTTCTTCAGCAGGAATGTATAAATCATTATTAACCAGAACTACCGCGGAAAAATTATCAGACTTCATAATAAAGGGTACATAAAGCCAGCAATTGAGCATTAACCATTTCCCTTTATAACGGTCTTTTAAATAATTTATTGCGGCATTAGTGATTTTCATGGAATTGAATGGAATAACAGCCAGTACGGTTTTACCTTTAATATTCACATTTTTAGATACTTTTGTCAACGAATATTCGAATAACTCAAGCTGGTCCAGTTCAATCCTTCTGCCTTCAATTCCCAGCGCGATGCTTTCTTCCCCCTGATTGTCGTTTATAACACTGATTTGACCGTTTGAAGCTCCTGATGTCAGCAGTTTACTGCCGTCACTGCAATTGTTGATTCTGCTGAAATTATCCTTGTAAACCGCAGGCTTATTGTTGAATGCCAGCGGCAGAGTGTAGCAGGCGGGGTAGGCAACCAGACAATTTGCTGGAATTTGAGCGATAGTCTTGAAATCTTTTTTACAGTCAGGCTCTGCCCATTTATCAGTATTGGATCCGGCGGTCAGCGCGCAGATTACGAATATCGCGAACAGAACGGCGGTTTTAATTATCCGCCTGTATTTGTTTTTTAAGAATAATTTCAAGATAACATAGAAGCCGCAGCCGCCGGCAATACAAAAAAATGGAACCAGCGGCAAATATGCTCTGGGGGGACCTCCTTTGGTAAAAAACGCGGAAGAAAACGCAGCCAGACAAAGCATTACCAGCAGTATTATAACTGTTCTGAAACGCGGCTTAAATATTGCAAAAACAACAGTAATCAATATCCAGTAAGGAATAAGCATGGCGAATAAAGTTTCAAGAAATAAAATGAAAGTTGAACATGAGTTAACGACAATGCCGCCGGCTGCGGGAACCGCACTTGTAAATTTATGATAATTGACAATATATAATAAAACGGCAAATGAAGTAATGATAACCCACGCTGCAATTAACTCCGGATTGTCCAGAAGCAGTCTGGCTGTTTTCCGGCGGACAGTTCCTTTTTCGGGGTAATATTTTATGATGAGAAAATATAAATGATAAAACATTATTGGAGCAATAAATAAAATCGCGGTACATAATGTAGTGCAGGCGGCAATCATAGAAATTACCATAACTAATGCTATGCCGCAACGCTTTGCCCGGCTTAACTCATCAGCATTGCGAATCCAGAGAACTGTAAAAAGACAAAACACTGTCACAAGAAAAGTTTCCAGCGAATATCCGCGGGCAACCTGGGAGTAATAAATTAATCCGCCATGCGCAGCCGCAAAAACTGAAGATAATAGCGCGATATATTTGTTTCTTATCCAGACAACCGCAAGCATATATATCGCAGGTACCAGCAAAACTCCCGCTAGAAAGTCATGAAAGCGTATCGCGTAGCAATTCAGTCCGAAAAACATATTCCCGTATTTCATAAAAACAGTATTAAGCGGATGATTATTTTGATAATCCAGCATATTTAAAATTGTCCAGTCGCTGCTTTTCATCCAGGAAGTAAGTCCCCATATTTCATCATAGATCCATCCGCGGCAAAGTCCGTAATAACGAATGAATAAAGCAAAAAGAATTATAGCTGTAAAGAAAAGATGAAAAAGTTTTATCTCTAATTTCATATATTTATGCATAACATATTTTCCTGTAATCCGTGAAATAATAACATTTCGACTATCTTCTGAAAAAACAATGTAAAGTCTCCGCATCAATATAAACTTTTGATTGCCGAATGCAACATGTTAATCTCATTTGAAACTCGGGACGATGATCCCGCGGAGGATAATGTTCTGACAGAAAATAAAGACCAGCAGCGTGGGAATGGAGGATATCACCAGCGAGGCCATGACCAGATAGTTCGGATAGCTCTGCTGGAACTCATAGAGAAAAACCATCAGCGTCCACATAGACGGGTCCTGGCATGTGAGGAACGCGAACATGAATGCGCTGTAGGCGTAAGTGAAAGAACCTAGAGCAATAATCGCGAGAATGGGTTTTGTAAGCGGCAGCGCCATTCGCAGGAAAATTGTCATTTCGCCCGCGCCGTCAATCGTGGCCGCCTCGTAGAGCTCCTGCGGCAGACTGTCGAAGAAGCCTTTGAGCAGGAAGATGCTGAAGCCGTTGGCGATGCCGGGCAGCACGAGCGCCCCGAAAGTATTCAGCAGCCCGAGATCTTTGAGCAGCAGAAAGCTTGGAATCATTCCGACGGAAGACGGGAATGCCATGGTCGCGAGCAGAAACAGCAGGATTTTGTTTGTATAGCTCAACCGGTAGCGCGAAAGGGCGTAAGCGGCAAGCGGGTTGACAGTCAGCGCCAGCATGATCGACAGGATGATGAAAATGACCGTGTTTACCAGCGCCCGGCCGTGAACGGCGATCACCTCAAACACCATTCTGTAGTTGCCGGTCAAGTAGGTTTTGAGCAATTCATGCTTATGCTGGCGGAACGCATGGACATCGATCCACGGCGCAGGCAGCCGGACAGCGCGGAAGTCCTGAACATTCCAGCCATAAGCGGCATTCAACGCTGCAACTCCCTTATATTTATTTTTCAGATAGCTCTGATAGTTGAACATCGGGTCGTCGAAGCCTATCCAGGCCAAATCGGCGCTCTCCATGAATTCTATCCAGTCGTTGGCCTCGCCCGGAAAACGTTCCTCCATCGGGCAGAGTTCAGCGAGCGGCGTCTTGAGTCTCAATTCCTTGAATTCCGCAGAGAAATTCTTGTACTTATCTGCAATAAAAGCTTTGTAGGCGGCGGAGCAGGCGGCGGTATCAAGCTTGAGGAAGATAACCGGGCATTTCCTGTGGATAAAATCGTTGATCACCTCCGGCGGCAGACACTTATCGCCGAGGGCCTGCGGCAGCGTCAAATCCGCATGCAGAGTTACCGGACGCCTGAGCGCTTTCGCCAGGTCTTCCGGAGACGGATATTTCTCACGGAGGAATTTCTGAAAAGCCAGTTCGGCGGTAGCGACCCAGATTTTCTGGAGCGGAAGTTCATTCTTGAAATTGCGCCAGTCTAAATACTTCGCGTCCAGAGGCAGCAGCCAGCGCTGCCGCAGCGGGTCTTCGCTCGGAGTGGAGACTTCAAAAAAATCTGCAGCGTTGTCAAGATAGGCTTTGTTCAGCGCCTGGATGCTGCCGAATCGTTTTTTAAGCCAGACGTAGTATTCCGGCTTCAGATCGAGCACGCTGTAGTTCAATGTCCCGGTATGGGTATAATATGCAAATCTGTGCAGCTCGGAAACTTTCGGATAGAAGAGCTTCCAGTCCTCAATGATCCTGTCCAGCTGAGCCTGATCCTTATCAAAAAAGGGCCCGAGCGGGTCCACCTTTTTCATCACCTTGATTTTGTAGGTCGTTCTGCCAGTTTTGTCGGTAGCCTCCTTGTCGAGGACGCTCTTTTCAACATCCACAGTCAAGGCGTCCAGCTTGATGTCAAGCGTATGATACCATGGCTGTCCGTATTCGTAGCCGAGAATGGCGATGGGCGCTTTATCGAAAACAAATTTCTTGAAAAGCATCTTGGAATTGTACCAGTAGCGCGGGACAATGCGGAATTCTTCGTAGTCGGCAGCCGAGGTAAAGGAGTTCGCCACCATGAGCCCGAACGGGTAAAGCATGGTGAACGCCCCGGCCACCAGAGCCAGATAGAGCGCGCCGATCAGCAGTCTGACCCGCAAATCCCTTCTCCCCACATTTGATATCAATGGCATTCGCGCAGCATCCTTAATTTAAATCCGGAATCATCATCCGCTTTTATTGCTTTCCTATTTCTTATCCGCCGTACCGGTCCGCTTGAACTCCACCTTGCTCAGAACGCGCAACTGCAATACGGTAAATCCTATGAGCATCGCGCCGAGTACCCACGCTTCGGCGGTAGCGTAACCGAAGTTCAGATACAGGAACGAGTGGTACCAGATATCCAGTCCAACCGTCATCGTCTTGTTCACCGGACCGCCGCCGGTCATCACGAAAATATTCTCCGAAGCCTGAAAAGCGCCGACGAACGCGCCGAGAAAGTTGATCAGAATCAAGGCCTTGATATTCGGAATCATCACGACCCATATCTTTCGGAAAAAGCCTGCCCCGTCAAGGTCGGCAGCCTCGTACTGCTCTTCCGGTATGCATTTAAAAGCTGCAAGATAGATCAGGCAGCCCGGTCCGGCACCCGCCCAGATACCGGGAATGATTATGCAGATCATCGCCATCGCCGGACTTTGAAGATAAGTCTGCGGCGGGATGCCGAGGACGCCGAGCATCGAGTTCAGCGCGCCGTCAGGCGCCGGATCATATATCAGCTGCTTCCACAGAAACATCGTGACCAGGCCGGTGGTGACCGCCGGCAGATAATAGATTGTACGGAAAAACGCGCCCGCCTTCGGTATTTCGTTCAGCAGCACGGCGAGGATGATCGGGGCGGCGAATCCCATCGCGATCGAGAAGGAAACGTAAAGAAAGGTCTGATAAAGGAACTGATAGAAATTTTTCTCCATCAGGATTTCAATAAAATTGTGCGGCCCGATGAAGCGGCCGCCGGAGAGTATCTTGAAGTCCTGAAACGCCATCAGCGAGCCGCGCAGCAGCGGATAATATTGCCACACGGCAACCGCCATCACGGCAATGGCGAGAAAACTCCAGGCGTATATGGTCTTCCGGCGGCGCGACATTCCGGGAATATGGCCGGTCATCCCCATGTCCGCATGCCCTTTCATCCGTTCTTTGATGATGTACCGGAATGCCAGACAGATCAGGACGAATATCAGTGCCAGTACACTGTAGGCGATCATCTCATAACGGCGCGTCTCCTTTTCCGGACGCGTACCGAGAATCTGCGTGTTCACCTCGCCGCACACTTTGGCCATCAACTCTTTCGCAGGAATGTCAATGTAGATCATCGCCTTATCCATAACCTCGCCCAGCTTCACCGTCATCACATGCGTAAACCCTTTGCAATACGGCTCCACCTCGGCGGTCTTCGAAACATCCTCGTAGATTTTAATCCACTCGGGCGGCAGTTCGCGGTAGTAGTCCACATATCCGTATTTCTTGAGCAGAATGGGACGTACGTACTGGGCCATGCCGTTATCGACCATGGACTTGACGCGGACCTTCTGTGCCTCTTCACTGGTAACGAATTTGATATACTGCCATGCCGCCTCCTGCCGCTCCGGCGGCGAAGTGCTGTTGACGCCGAGATAATGTCCGGCGATAAAGCTTTTGACCTGAAAACCGGTGCGGGACGGAAATACCGTCAGGCTCCATTGGGCGAGATCGACATTGGTCGACTCGCCGAGGGTCATAATCATCATTGCCGTTTCAAAGCGCTCTCCGCGGGCGTTTTCAGTCGAACCGCGGGAAATTCCATTATAGATTCTGTTCCTGACGCCCTCCGCCGCAAGATCGTATTTTTCTCCGCAGACGGAGCAGACGGCGGTTCCGGTGCGCTCCATTTCCGGCGTAATATCAAACTCTCTGTGATCGTGTTTTTTCAGGCACCGCAGCCATGGCTGGCTGGCAAGTTTGCGAAAAAACTCAAGTGCCGCCACGCCGCCATCCTCGTCCGTAGTCAGTCTCCACTTGACGTCCTTGACGTCCGCCAGACTCTTATGGCAGACCGGGCATTCCTCCTTGTAGGCGGCAAACTCCTGCTGATAGTCCGCGGCGTTCACCAGATTAATGCCATATTCTTTATAGTTGAAGAAACCCGGCTTGATCTCGACGAGTTTTCTGCAATCCGGACATTCTTTGTAACAGCGGACGACTTGTCCTCCGCCTGACCAGATGAACTGCAGAAAATGCCATCCCTGCGCCATACCCCTCAACTGGAAAAAGCCATATACCGGCAATTGATCCTCCGGTGCGCCCGGCTCTTTCGCTGGAATAAAGGTAATCCGCTTGCCCATTTCCCACATCTCGTCCCAGGTCCGCGGCCCGTGAGACGGGTCAAGCCCGGCTTTCGCGAAAAGGTCTTTCCGGTACTGCAGCGCCATAAAATAATAATTTTCCGCAACCGCATAGATATTGCCGCCGCGGATGCATAGTTCCCATATCTTATCCGGAGCGTCGACGCCGGAGTAGCTTTCACCCTTCGAGGAATAGTCTCTTTTAAAGCGGTCATTGAGCGGAGCGAGGAAACCCTGGTCAATATAGTCGCCGACTTTCCGGCCGAACAGGCTGAAGACGTCCGGCGCCATGCCGCCGGCCACGGCCAGAAACTCATTGCCTTCGGAGGCCGGGCCCTGAATTTTCAGCGGAACAAGCACTTTAACCTTGATGTGCGGATTGCGCTGCATAAAAAGATCGAATACCGCCCGTTCCGCCTTTGCCTGAATATCCATGCTGCCTTTCGGCGGAATATTCCACAAATTCAGCGTCAATTCCTTAGCCGGAGAAGAAAGCGCATCCGCGCCTGACACGCATATGGACATGCACAGCTGGAGAAATACTGTTATAAAAAAAATCTTTACAATTTTATCTGGATTCATGCAATTACATCCGTCATTCAGTTCATTCCTCGCCAAATTTGTACATCATTGAATATAAAAACGCATAAAAACATACCGGATTATACTCTGCACTGACTCGTTATTGGTTTGTCGTTGTATTATTAAGTATTATATGTCGTGCCTTTGAACGTGTCAATAGCCTCTTTGCATGACCGCGTTAAAATAATGAAAAATATTATATTTCAGAATATCTTCATCAGGGCAAATGCCATGACATCCGGAACCAGTTTGATTGATGATACATGCCTTTTTTGTTTTTCCGCGTTTGCAGGTTTGACAGACTGGATTTATTTTATACTCTGCACGGCTGAAAATTTGAAAATAGACGAGCAGGAATGTGGATTGGATTTTTTCGATCCGACTGACAGGCGATATAGATATCGCATGAGGGAGGAACGAAAAAAGACGGCCGCAGGACAATCGTCCCGCACCTGCGGGATTGCGATCTTTATGAGTCTGGATTCGCACTCTTCGAGGCCTTCGATACACCGGTATCGGCAGCCTCTCAGAATACGAACCAATTCTCAAAATCTTCGCAATCTATAGTTTAATTTTCAGCCGTGCAGAGTATAATTGCTTTAAGCCTGCAATATATATGATTCATAATTTTTAACGGATAACTAAGCAAAGGTGAACTATGAAAGAAAAGCTGGACCATAAGAATCTGCCGGACAAAAATGGTTTTTTCGGTGAATACGGCGGGCAGTTGATTCCGGAGTATCTGGTCAAAATAATGAACGAAATCAATGATGCGTACCTGGAGATAAAGGATACCAAAAAGTTTCAGGATGAACTGAATTATCTCTATAAATACTATGTCGGCCGGCCCAGCCCGATCTATCATACTAAGCGGCTGAGCGAAGCTGCCGGCGGCGCGCAGATCTATCTGAAACGCGAAGATTTGAACCATACCGGCGCGCATAAAATCAATCACTGCCTGGGCGAAGCGCTGCTGGCTAAATTCATGAAAAAGACCAAAGTTATCGCCGAGACCGGTGCCGGACAGCACGGCGTCGCGCTGGCGAC
>CAIMFA010000543.1 GCA_903840185.1 uncultured Lentisphaeria bacterium
CTGAAGCGGAAACTGAACCTGATAAGAATATATCCTATGACGAACAAGAAAGCAAACAGGGATCTTCTAAGCGGAATAGTGCCCCAAACGCAGAAAGGCTTCAGAAGAAATACCAGGCTGCTCTTCGCAACATCCCTGCTCCTGGAAGAGGTTGCCATCCGAAACTGCTCGGAGTGGCGAATCTTGGAGTAAACGCCGGACATGACAGGCAACAAATATTTGACCAAATCCGTGCGGCAATCCCACAGGGTGCACGGATTGTGTCTGACGATGAAATACGGCAGGCAGTAGACAAAGCAATGGAAGAGCCGGCAGCGAAACCGGCGCGCACTCCGAAGCAAGTTTCTACTATTGTCCGGAAACTTAAAAGCCCGCAAATCAAGCGGGCCGTTCAGCAAAGCATTATTGACCGTGGAGGTCATGTGGATACCGATGAGCTGTACCGGCACTCACCTGTCGCGCTTAGTGACACCGAGCCGCAAATGATTCCTTTTCTCAGGAGCCTTTATTCTCCTGATAACCTGATTTTTATCGGGCGTCGGACTGATCCGGGCGTTGTCGGGGATTCTATTCGTACATCAGCCGAGTGGATTGCTTTTTTTCAAGAGAAATTCGAAATGGTGATGCGTATGCCGGAAGCAACACGTGGCGCGTGTTATGAGTCCTTGGCGGAAGAATTCCCGCACATCATGGCCAATCCATTATCTGGATTGCAGAAAAAATCCAAAACCGGCAAGAATACTTTCCGTGGAGATGCCTGCATCAAGGACTTCCGATTTGCCGTGGGGGAATTCGATGTGCTCGCCGTAGACAAACAGCTAAGCTTCTGGCGTGGTTTGGGCCTGCCTGTCTGCGCTCTAATCCATTCCGGAGGGAAGTCCGTTCACGCCTGGCTTAGAGCGGATGGGGTCCAGAATGCGAAAGACTGGGAGCGAATAGTTGAACAAGGACTATTCCCGATGCTGGGCAGCCTCGGCGCAGACACATCCTGTAAAAACGAAAGCCGTCTTTCCCGCCTGCCTGGAATGTTTCGCACTGAAAAAAATCAGTGGCAACGTTTGCTGTGGCTTTGCCCGGAAGGAGGTGCGCTATGAGTGACATCGCTCAAAGTATGGTAATAAAACTGGAAGAGTTCACCCAGTCCGCGGCACAAATAGACAACGATACTGATCTTGCCGCCAAAACATATGGCCCCCCATTGGTTGATCTCAGTACAGACAGGTATGAAAAGTATGAAATTAATCAGAAATATTTTGCCGGACGTTTTTTTCAAGAAAATCTCGTTATCTACGATCTGACTACGAACAGGTTCTATCTTTATGATTTTGAAACGGGGCTTTGGAAATGGTCTTCGGATTCGAGTCTTTCTCACCGGTTCGGTCAGTTTTTTCAGCAGATTATTATGCAGCAGAGGCCGGAATTGCTGTCCAGGCGCACCAGCAGCTTTTTACAGAGTTTAGTGGAAATGTTGCGCGGTATTGCAGAAAGGGAAGCTGCATTCGTGAAATCTTGCACATTTATTCATGTTGCCAACGGAGTGCTCGAAATAGACCCGGTTACCGGAAATTATGAACTGAAACCGTTCGATCACGCATATTTCAGCCGTAACCGCTCTGAAATCTTATGGCAGCCGGATGCACTGTGCCCACGGTTTATTGTAGAGCTTCTGAAGCCGGCGCTATCTGACCATGACATCGAGTTGATACAGAAGTGTTTCGGCCAGTGCCTGCTGGGTATTAATCTTACTCAACGGATATTGATACTCCGCGGCACTCCCGGCGGAGGGAAATCTACGGTGGTGGAAATCATTGAGAAAATCATCGGGATCTTCAATGTCGCCGAGTTGCGAGTCCAGCATCTGGCGCAGCGTTTTGAGTTGATCAGGTTTATCGGGCGGACGCTCTTGACAGGGAAGGATGTGCCTGGCGACTTTTTGGATTCAAGCCCGGCACATATTATCAAGAAGCTTACCGGCAATGACCTGATTGAAGGCGAGGTTAAGGGAGGAAATCAGTCCTTCCAGTTGCGCGGCAACTTTAACGTAATAATAACGTCCAACAGCCGCCTGAAAATCCAGCTGGACTCTGATGTCGGAGCATGGCGTCGCAGGTTATTAATAGTGGATTACGAGCGTCCGAAACCGGAAATAGTTATCCCCAATTTTGGCGACCTGTTAATTGAGGAAGAAGGACCAGGAATACTGCGATGGGGATTGGAAGGCGCGGTCAAGCTGCTGA
>CAIMFA010000544.1 GCA_903840185.1 uncultured Lentisphaeria bacterium
CATAGGGTAAATTTTAAAAGCGTTTAAGAAATAGAAGTCTAAAACAAAGATACTAATATAAACTGAAATTATTCCGTTTGACGCAAACGGGTTATTGAATATAAACAAGGTATCCATAAAAAGACAGGAAACAAGCAACCATCCAAGGAGGCAGCTTATGTTTAAGAAAAGTTCACTGTCCGGCAGCTCAAATTTTACACTCATCGAACTCCTGGTCGTGATCGCGATCATCGCGATTTTGGCCGCAATGCTGCTCCCGGCGCTGAATAAGGCGCGGGATAAAGCCAAAACCGCGTCCTGTTCCAGCAATGAGAAGCAAATCGGAACGTCATTTATGAACTACACCAATGATTATGACAGCTATCTGCCAAAGTCAGTAATCTGCGAATACGGATATTACTTCAGCAATATGCTGTATGCCGCGACCACCGGCAAGCCGCTGAATAAACCGGGGCTCTGCGGTTGCGGTCTCGGCCATCAGAACATGAATAATTACATCGGATATTGCAACATGGGTAACCGCAATGAAGCCGGCACGATGTTTCATTGTCCGTCCCAGCTGAGGACTTACAATATCAACGCCACCGACAGAATCTATCCGATATCCTACGGGATGAGCTGGTTTCTCGGCGGTTCTCCGCAATACAGCAGTACTGACCTGGCTAAGCCGTGGGCGAAGATAACAAGATTGCAGGTTCCGTCCGAGACTATGCTTTCAACGGAACTAGGCAGCCTGTTTGCCGATGCCTGGTGCTGGAATACTTATAACCTGGGGCTGGGTTATTTTACCATAACCGGAGGATTGCATGCGCAGGGGCTGAATGTGCTGTATAATGACGGTCATGTCGCTTATAAAAGAATGCAGGACATTCCAACGGATAATAATTTGAGAGGCGGCAAGCAATTCTGGCAGGGACTTAAACCCTGAGCATGAGTAATGTTTAAAAAAGCGGGGATTGTTTTGCGTCCTTGTGCTGATGAATAATAATAACTTAATACATGCAGGAGTATTGGAGAATGTTGAAAAAGTGGTTTCCCATGGTCTTTATAGCCGTGCTGGCGGCAAATTTTGCTTCGGCGCAACAGCCGGTCCAGGCGCCGTATGATTACAAGAGCGAGGGCTTTTCCTGCACCGTCTGGCCGGACGGTTCTGTCCACAGCCTGAAAGCCGATGGTGCCATGGTGCTCAGTGACATCGGCTTGCTGGGCAACTATCTGATACCTAAAGATAAACCGAAACATGACGCACGTTATTTTCAGGGGACGGATGATTCAGTTCAGGCAACAGTGAAAGATACCGGCGGCAATACCTTTGTCATTGAAAAAAATGGCACGCTGAATAACAAAATGTTTGCGCCGGGCGGGAAATTTACTGAAAAGGTGACGCTTTCGCCGTTTGAAATCAATTTCGACTACGAAGTTGAAACCACAACTGAGTATCAGGCCAGCGGCCCGGTATTCTGCACCTTGACTTACGCTCCGATCGCGGCGTTTGCCGGGCGCGGCTACAAAAGCGTTCATGCCACCGGCAAGGAGGCGAAGACGGTGTTTCAAAAAGACTTCGACGCCAAAACCAAGTTGCATTTAGCCGATGTCAAAAATCTTAAAATCTCTCTTGAAAAAGGAGTAGTCGAATTTGCCACTCCGGATAAAGTTAATTTCTTCATGTCGGACACCAGAAGTTACGGGGGGAAGGAGTTCCGGTTTGATTTCAAGGAGGAATATGCCTGGAAAAACGAACCCTATGTGTTTCCGGCCGGAACTAAATTTAAATGGTCTTTCACCATCAAATACCAGAAAGCCGACCAGGCCCAGTAAAGTTTATTGTTATATATGACGGACAGATTTGAGCGGTTATGCTTGATCTGTTCCGTCATTTTACTTTTTGGAAGCCGGCTCAGTTTACTGTTTTCACCAGTTCGTCGAGTCCGGTGAAGATGTAATTCGGGCAGTATGAGTAGCGCGGAATGTCTTCGCGGGTGGTTACGCCGCTCAGCATCAGAATGGTATCCACTTCCGCTTCAACTCCGGCAATGATGTCGGTATCCATGCGGTCGCCGATGATCGCGGTTTCGTAACTGTGCACACCCAGACGGCGGACCGAGCGGCGCATCATCAGAGCGTTCGGCTTGCCGATGAAATAGGCTTTGGTCTGCGCCGCCAGTTCAATCGGGGCAATCAGCGAACCGGTTGC
>CAIMFA010000545.1 GCA_903840185.1 uncultured Lentisphaeria bacterium
AAAATATTAAGCTTAAAAATTGCCTGCAATTTGCCTGCATGATATATTATAACATGAAACAAGCATTACAGCTATTGTATTAATTTTCCAAAATGTGGTATGAATTATATGAGAAGTGAACAGATAAATCAGGAATTCAACTGGGAACTGCACTGCCTGCCGTCAATTATCCGCGCCAACCGCTATTTCCTGAAAGACCGGAATTTCAAGACGGTTTACCGATCTTCCGCGCACCACGCTCTGCACATGTATGACTACAGCGGGGAAATGAATATCGGCGGCAGGCGGGTGAAACTTTCCCGCGGCGACATTACGATTTCGCCCTGCGGAGTTGAAACGTCATATCATGCGGAGGAAAACGGCGGCTGGCACTATTGCACTCACTTTGCCGCCGGCGATACTGAATCCGTGGAGGAAACGGTCAAATTCAGCATGCCGCTCTATTTTCCGGCGGCGGAAAATTACACGGAGAACACGGTAAGATTTCAGGAAATAATTACCCTGTTCGCGCTGGCGCAAAACTCTGAACTGGCCGGATTCGGCGCAGCCAACGCGCTTCGTCAATTTCTGCTGTGGCTGGCCGTCAAATCCAGCGGCATATCCTCCGGAAGCGCAAGCTCTTCAATGCTTGAACAGAAGTTGAAATCGGCGCAGAATTATATAGATATGGCGCTGGATCAGCCTGTCAGCATCGGGCGGCTGGCCGGAAGATGCGATATCAGCCGGAACTATTTGACCCAGATGTTCAGGAAAAAATACGGCATGACCATCCAGCGCTATCTGCTTCAGCGCCGCATTGACAAAGCCAAATACCTGCTGGAGACCACCGCCATGTCCGTCAAGGAGATCGGCGTGACGGTCGGACTGCCGGACCCGCAGCATTTTAACAAGCGTTTCCGGCTGGCCGCAGGCTGTTCGCCGTCTGAGTTCCGTTTGAAAAAATAATCGCCTTTTACTTGCGGGCGACAGGACACACCGGCAGTACAACGCGGCCGTATACTTCATTGAGCACCTGCGCTATAGCCGCATAAAAAGCCGACAGACCGCAGATGATGCCTTCGTATCCTGCAATGATTTTGATGGTCGGATTATGGGTGAAATCTCCTAGGGCCAGCAGCGCGAAGAGAATGACCAGCGAACCGAAAACCACTTGCAGGGCGCGGTTGAGCCGTAAAGTTCCGATGAACATACCGAAAGTAAACAGTCCCCAGACGAGCAGATAGAAACCCATGGCAGTTTCATCAGCCTTGTCGGCAATGCCCAGCCGCGGCAGCGCCAGGATGGCCACCAGCGACAGCCAGAAAGAGCCGTAGGCGATAAAGGCGGTCAAGCCGAAAGTATTGTTCTTCTTCGATTCAAGTATCCCGGCGATGATCTGGGCGATGCCGCCCACAAAAATACCCATCCCTAAAATCATGGAATTATTGGGATAGAAACCGGCATTGTGGATGTTGAGCAGAATGGTCGTAAGACCGAATCCGGTAAGTCCGAGCGGTGCGGGATTGGCTGAGTTGTCCTTGATGATCGTTTCAGTGTTCATGGGTTTTCTTTCCTGTCGGTGCCGCTTTCAGAGGTCAGACCGAATGTTTAATATTAAAATTTTATCTTTTTAAGCGTTATACTCTGCACGGCTGAAAATTTAACATAGATTGCGAAGATTTTGAGAATT
>CAIMFA010000546.1 GCA_903840185.1 uncultured Lentisphaeria bacterium
CAATCTATAGTTTAATTTTCAGCCGTGCAGAGTATAGTTCTGCTCCGCGGGGAATTACGCTTCCGGACTTTCATTTTTTCCGGAGTGTGGCATATTAACACACTAGCCTGTAAACAATAACTGCGGGTTACAGGTATTAAAAAGAGGAAATGAGACTATGCATACCATAAGAATCGCACAAATGGGGCTTGGGCCGCTGGGCATCAAGATCGTTAATCTTATCAATGAACGCAAAGGCGTCAAAGTGACGCGCGCGGTTGATTGCGACCAGCGGCTGACCGGTCAGGATCTCGGCGTGGTCTGCGGCGGCAAACCCAACGGCATCAAAATAGTCTCATCCATCAAAGAACTGAACCGTAAAGATTTTGACGTGGTAATACTGAGTACAGTTTCGGATATGCGCCGGATAGCGCCGCAGATTGAAGACATTGTCGCGCTGGGCGTGCCGGTGATTTCCACCTGCGAAGAGTTGTCCTGCCCCTGGCGGATTTCTCCCAGGATCGCCGGACGGATTGACTGCGCCGCCAAAGCCGCGAATGTCGCGGTGCTGGGAACCGGCGTCAACCCCGGATTTCTGATGGATCTGCTGCCGGTGGCTTTGACCGCGGTATCGCAGCGGGTGGACCGGATTAAAGTCTCCCGCATCCAGAACGCGGAATTCCGCCGCGTGCCTTTCCAGCAGAAAATCGGCGCCGGGCTGTCGCTGGAGGAATTTGAAAAGAAACGCCAGGCCGGGACACTGCGTCATGTCGGCCTGACTGAATCCATGTATATGGTCGCCGCCAGAATGGGCTGGAAACTGGACAGCACCGTTGATGAACTCTCCCCGATTGTCGCGGAGAAAGAGATCAAAACAGCGGATATCACCATCAAACCGGGTTTTGCCGCCGGGGTGCAGCAGATCGGCCGCGGTATTGTCGCCGGCGAAGAAAAAATTACCATGGTTTTCCGGGCGGCGATCGGCGAACCCGATCCCTGCGACCGGGTGGAGATAAGCGGCATCCCCAACATTGATTCAAAGATCGAGGGCGGGGTCAACGGCGATATCGCCACATGCGCCATCGTCATCAACGCGGTGCGCCAGATACTGAACTGCCCGCCGGGACTGCAAACCATGACCGACATTCCCCCGGTTTCGTATTTCAGCGAATAATGGATATTTTTGGATAAAGATAATGACTGAAGCGACCAACAACCTGCATCGCCGGACAGGCATATTTATATCACGTACGCTGAAACTATTCGCTTATTTTGCGGGATGTGCTTTCATTCTCAGTTCAATCGGCTATCTGGTGCTTCATGCTGTGCTGCCTAATGGACACGTTTTTGGCGGATTGTATAGAATGTTCGCCTATCATGAGGCTCATCCATTCCAGTATATCGGCATCGTTGCTATCGCTTACGGATTCATAGCAACATTGGGAGCAATATGCTGGTTGTGTTCCATCAAGAAGTATCGGACTATTACCATCTTTGCAATTATTGGACTTTCGCTCATGCTGGCTTCAATTCCAGGAGGAATACTCTGGACTATTCACGATATGCAAGCAGGCTTCTTCGTTCACGGAGATGCTTTCTGGAATGCTATTTCGAGAGGAGCTTCGTCAGGATTGCAGAGTGGCTGGTATGTCATTTTGCTGTCAATACCATATAACATCATCGGCTTAATCGTCGGCTACGCAGTCACTTCTTATGGATTCAAAATTGCATCGGCTGAATGCCGTGTAACCAAAACTGCTTTCAGCGAATAAATAGACATCAGCTTGCAATTTAGCGGATTATTAACGGGGAATTTTCGTTTCAGACCTTTAAATTCAAGCACTTGTGATGTATTTTTCTATCCCGCCAAAGAGGATAATCCTTTGCTGTAACAGGGCGGAACAAAACATTATATAAATAAACATGCTTCAGGAGATATGATATGACTGAAAATGACACAACTGAAAACCAGGAAAAACGGATGCCGGTCGTGGCAATCGTCGGACGCCCGAACGTCGGCAAATCCTCGCTGTTCAACGCGATTGTCGGACGCCGGGTGTCCATTGTACACGAGCAGCCCGGAGTGACCCGCGACCGCGTCGTGGCGCCCGCGTCATGGCACGGCAAACATTTTCAGCTGATTGACACCGGCGGCCTTGGTAACATTACCGGGGCTAAAAAGATGGACGATATCTGGGATGCAGGCATCCGGGAGCAGGTCGAAGCCGCGATTGAAGGCGCCGATGTGCTGATTTTCGTCTGCAACGTTCAGGACGGAGTCGTCCCGCTGGACCGCGAAGTCACCGACCGCCTGCGCGGCATCGGCAAAAAAGTGCTGCTGGCGGCGAATAAATGCGACAATCCGACACTCGACTCGGAATCAATGATTTTCTCGGAACTTGGCTTTGACAAGATTTATCCGGTGTCCTGTCTGCATCGCAAAGGTGTTTCCAGACTGCTGGACAGTGTGCTGGAAGATTTCGAAAATGCGGAAGAGGAGGAAACTAAACCGGAGCCGTTCCGCATCGCGGTCGTCGGCCGCCCGAATGTGGGCAAATCCTCGCTGGTCAACTGGATGCTGGGCGAGGAGCGCGTGATGGTCAGCGAGATCGCCGGGACAACCCGAGATTCGATTGACATTGATTTCGAGATCAAATACAGAGGCGAGATGCTGCCGGCCGCCCTGATTGATACTGCCGGACTGCGCAAAAGATCCAAGATTGATAACGTCGTCGAACTGTTCAGCATGATGCGCACGGAAGAAGCGCTGAAACGCGCTCAGCTGGTGCTGTTTCTGGTGGAAACCAGCAAGGACGGCGTGACTTCGCAGGACCGCAAGATCGCGGCCTCGATTGTCGAATCCGGCAAGGGCTGCATCATTGTTTCCAATAAATTCGATCTGTGCAAGGAAGAGGATCAGGATGTCAAGCAGAAGCAGCTGATCGAGGAGATCCGCTATACGCTGCCGCATCTCAATTATGCGCCGGTGGTATTCACCAGCGCGCTGCGCAAATACAACATGGACGCGCTGCTGGACCAGATTGCCGAAGTGATGGCCCAGATGGAAGTGAAAGTCCCGACCTCGCTGGTCAATAAAATATTGCTGGATGCCTTTGACCGCAATTCGCCGCCGGTGGTGGGAGTGGCGCCGCTTAAACTTTATTACTGCTCAATGATCGGCAATGGACCGCCTAAGTTCCTGCTGTTTGTCAATCAGCCGGCCTATTGCGCCGACAATTATCTGATCTTCCTTAAAAACTGCCTGCGCCAGGCATTCGACTTTACCGGCCTGCCGATTGTGGTGGAACTGCGCGCCAGACCCAAAAAAGTGGCAAGCATCAGAACAGAACGCACAACGGACAAACTCCGGAAACCAACCGGCAAAGCCGACAAAAAAGATGAGAGAAAGACTGTCAGCAAACCGGAGAATAAGCCGGATAGAACAAAGCCAAGGAAACCCGGCAAGCAGCCGGGCAGAGCCCCGCGTTCCACCGATAAACTCCGCAAGTCGGCAGCCAAAACCAAACCGGGCAGAAAAAATGAGAAGAAACCTGGCAGCAGCCCGGTAAAAAATCGAAAAAAATTCTAAAAGCAGTGAACACTGATGGTATTCCGCTTGTCTTTTCCTGATGAAATCATATTATAACTGCCGGCAGCATGAAACTGCCGGCGGCATGATGAGAATTGCAGATTATAATACTCTGCGCGGTTGAAAA
>CAIMFA010000547.1 GCA_903840185.1 uncultured Lentisphaeria bacterium
AAACTGACGATGACCAATGCCGGAACCTTGACACTGGGCTTGACCGGTTTGACCGGCAATGCTGACTTGTCATTGCTGAGTTCCACTGGCACAGTATTGAAAAGCACTTCGAATACCGGAATCGCCGATGAGGCGATCACTAACGTGGCGCTGCTGGCGGGAACGTATTATGTCAAAGTCGCCGCCGGAAGCAGTGTTAATGATGCAACTTACACGCTGAGCAATACCGTTAATTATTTCCCCGGCGACACCAGTGACAAGGCTGGCAATACGATTGCTGCGGCAAAACTAATTGACGCACCTGCGCAGACTGGCTGGGTGGGCTTCGGCGATACGGATGATTACTACCGGTTCGATCTGGATGCGGCGGCCCAGGGCACGCTGCGGCTGCATGATATGGCCGGAGGCAATGCCGACCTGACATTGTATGATGCGAAAGGCACACAGTTGAAGAAGTCAGCCAGCCTGGGAACGCTTGAAGATACGATTACAAGCACACTTGCCGCCGGCACCTATTACGCCAGAGTCACAGCCGTATCCGGTAATATTGATTACAAGCTGGACTTCAGTAAAAAAGATATTGTTTCCGGCCTGCTGGCAAGCTGAGGAGTTTCATTGAACCTGAAAAAAGGCCATCTTCACCACAGGCCACAGAGAACACAGAGGAAAGACAAATACAGTCTTCCCATGAAGGGCATGAAGTTTAATGAAGCTAAACCGGGAGCGCCGGTCGCCTGACCGGCTTTGTTTAAAATAGTACCGCAAGCACCGGCTGGGCGAAATATTGTTCGAGATATTCGATATTCAAGCAGCGAAAACACGGAAACTTATGTGACCCCGACGAGGACACGTTTACGAACGACTTGCTGAATGCTAAATTCCCTTCAGTTAAAAATACAATTGGAGGCGAGAATGGATCAAAGAAGTTACGATTACTGGCGGAGGGTATATGCTGACTTTCATAACAGCGGTTTGACTGTGGAAAAGTTTTGCCAGCAGAAACATTTAAACGGCCGGTGGTTTGAGCGCCAGCGGCGCGAAGCAGAAGTTTACGGTTGAACTGTATGCGGTTGTTTTCACCCAACGGGTGAATGCATTGCTTTAGGTAAGAATTTGTCTATTAAGCGGTAACAAAAAAATGTATTGTTCAACTGCGAAATATAGAATGAAGCTAACTGTCACTCATCTGCTATTTTTCTCAACTGGAGCTTATTGCATCTGGTCAGTACCAGGGTATTCTTGTCCTCAATCAGCCACTCGAAATCCTCGTCTTTCTCCATCTTGATCGCTTCCGCAATCGCGGTAGGCATGACCACTTTGAACGTACGATTCGTCGGCCGCTGGTCTTTTTGTATCTTTACAACACATCCCATTCGCTGATCTCCCAGTATGTTATTTATAGGTCGTTATAAACCATGTATTTATATGCCTCAATCGGCAGCATTGTATTCTGACCAGCTTGTGGGCAAAGGGGATTGCATGATTTCATGCATTCCGAAATACTGCGCAATGATTTGAATGAACCGTCTGACTGTAAGTGCAGTTCATCGGCCATAGAAAGCAAGGTGGAATTATTCTTGGCAAAGAACTGCTGTATTTCCGGGGTTATGTTTTTTACTGTCGGCACCATAAGGATGAACGGCTTCTGTTGCGAAAGATAAAGCGAACTAATGGTATCAGCGAATACTGCCGGAGCTGTTCGGTATGTAATATAAACCTCAGTACCGGAATGGTCGCCGAGATGCCAGACATGGACATGTTCAGTTCGTCGATCTGCTGAATACTTGATATTCAGAGATACGCAAAGTGCCCTGTGTAGAATTTCACGGCGTATGGAATAAATAAGAATGTCCCGGAACTTGAGTTGTAACGGAATAGCTTTGACCTCTGGACATACAGCTACGATGTCGGATGGAGAATTTTCCACAATCTGGCGGGGACAACCATGCTCGCACGGAGTCGTACACTCCAGAAAGTTGGCGCGATTGTTTTCAACCCTCAAATAATGAGTGTAAAAAGTGTTGAACCGATTCCAGCCCGCCAGGCGGCAACTCCATTCCCGCCACGCGGCTTCCTGCTCCGGTAACTCCTCTAAATAGGTCCAAATTTTTCTGTCGCTCATATTGTCTACTCTCAAAAGCATTTGCTATGATTCCTCTAAAATTATCGCGAATAAAACATATTTCTCCTCGCAAACGTGTTTTCGTTGGGGGCTTACAAACTTATGTGACCACGATTCAAACTATTCCGCAAAATTTGACACCAGATAATCAAAACTCAGCTTCAATGATTCAAACGGGTCGATCAGGCAGTTGTCCTGTTCGACAATGAACCATTCCACACCGGCCTCATCCGCGGCGGGAATGATTTTATCCCATTCCAGATTGCCGCCGCCGATATGATACATGGTTATTTTGCCGTCCAGTATCCCGAATTCCTTCAGGTGCAGAAGCGGCAGCCGTCCGGAAAGTTTTTTAATCCAGGATACGGGATTGGCCCCGCCGTACTGGACCCAGAATGTATCAAGTTCTCCCTGCAAATGCGGCGCTTCATCGTAGAAAATATCCAGCATGGTACGGCTGCCGAATCTGGCGAATTCGTTTGAATGGTTATGGTAGGTGAGTATCTGTCCGGCGGCGGCCATTGTCACGGCCGCTTTTTCGAACTCTTTTGCCATGCCAACTGTTTCAACCTCATTTGCCGGCATTTTATGCGGGAATGGATATGCGGTATATTTACAGTGGAGTTTGTTAAGCCGTTCAATAACGGCTGCGGTTTCCTCGACAATCTTTTTCCCAGGTTCATGCGTGGCGCAGCAGATCAACCCTTCGCCGTCAAGAATCTTCACCAGCTCTTCTTCGGCGACAGGCCCCATGCCTGAAACCTGTACCGCGTCATAACCGATCTGTTTGACTTTGCGCAGAGAAACGGCAATGTCCTCAGGTGTTTTTAGAAAATCCCTCAAAGTAAAAAGCTGGGCGGCAATCTGACTTTTTTTCATGTTCTCATCCTCTTTTTTATAATCAGTATCAAGATTTATCTGTAAGTGTATCGGGGCGTTGTTATATCTCAGAAGTCTTCGAGCAGTGCCACTCCGGGAATGTCAAGATCGAACACGGCCTTCCATGTGCCGTTCTCATTGATGATAGACACTGCGGATTCCGGAGCAGGAGAGAGGTTGTTTTTTGTCCTTAATTCCAAAATCTGTTCGCGCGCCGGGTACTGCGGCGCTCCTGCATTCCGCCACTCTTTGACAATATTGTTTTCTGTTGATGATATTCTGAAAAGCGACGGGGCTGTCTCTGGTTGACCAGGAAGAGTTATCGATACCTTTGCTTCAGTTACGCTGTCATTTATTTTGCCGGGGTAGAGATAGACAAGACACTGTCTGCGCCCGCCATCCTCAACCGCGATGGCCCCGCTCAACTCATTCCCGCCTTCGCTCCGCACCCGTTTAGTTCCCAGTCTGCCGAGAAGCTGGTGAGCCATGTATGACGGTTTGCGCAGCGAGTGCAGGCTCAGCATTCCGTAATGACCGCAAAACTCTGCATCCGTATAACCAGCCTGATCGTAGATGTCGCTCAGGCACCAGTAGGAAAACTGGTCGGCTTCCTGGGAAACTTCCGCCATTGTTTTGACAATAAACGCCGCCTCAAGCGGGGTTTCTCTGAGCGGGTCGTGCGGAAACCAGGAGCGTCCCCACTCATTCCAGTGAACTTCCCCTTTGAACGAAAGCGAGTCAAGCAGTTTTCTGGTACCTTTTATCACGCCGGACGCGAAGTGGGGTGAGTCTTTTACTTTAAATGAAGCCGGTCCGTCGAATGGTGACAGCGGCTGTAAGTCCGAATCATTGTTATAGATGTGCGCAATGACGAAATCCGGCTCACACTCATTTTTTCTGGCGAAATCCAGAAACTCATCCAGCCATTCAGCTCTTGCCGTGGACGGGCCGCCTATGCGAAAATCCGCATCGACAGACTTGATTGCCCGGCAGGTATGGAGCCAGACCTTGAACCATTCCTCTTTTGTTCCTCTCCAGAAACTTCCCAGAAGGTTCGGCTCATTCCAGACCTCAAAGAACCATGAACGCAATTCCGCCACGCCATACCGAGATTTCATATGCAGCATTACATCGCGGACAAAATTCTCCCATCCAGGGAGAACGCGCGGCGGCGCGCAATTGGTGATGTCAAACAGGCGGTGCTGATTGTCGGCGGCGAAG
>CAIMFA010000548.1 GCA_903840185.1 uncultured Lentisphaeria bacterium
CCCTTGAATCTTGAATAAAATTGAATTACTGTATCCAAATGGAGAGGCGTTATCGAGCGTCTCAGTTGACGGAGAACTGAGTACAGATGGATTAAGGAGTACAATGAAATTCGTGATGGGTTTGATGTGCGGCGTTATTGGAATTACAATGGCGTCGGCACTTGATATAATTACTACCGACGGGACTGTTTACCGCAGCGTGAAACTCAAGATGGCCGGCGATGAAGAAGTCAAAGTCTTTCATGCTGAAGGCGAAAACACTATAAAACTTGATGTTATCCGTCCTTTTGATTTGAAAACCGCCGACGGCAGAGTCATTCAAGGCGTTCTATTAAATGGAATCAGGAAAAATTCAATTGTCGTGGAACAGGACGGCGCGGTGCGCAATTTACGGGCGGATCAGCTATCCGCTGAAATCTGCGGAGTATTCGGATTGGGCAGCGTCAGGCAGGAAAATAAAAAAAATCCAGCCCCGGCTACTCAAACGATTTCCGATAAATCATTGAATCTGGCGAAGAATGTTTCAGAATCGACACCTGTTGAGCAGCCAGTAAAACCGGCGTTGCCCGCAAATCAAATGTCCGCGGCTGGAAAAATATTCCTTGAGAAACTTAAAAAGGCTCCGGTATCATCCGCATCGCCGGAATACGGCATAACTTCAGGCAACATACACAAAAGTGTCGTATTTATCCGCGGCGGCGGCGGTTCCGGGAGCGGTTTCATCTGCAATCTGCGCGGTATTCCGGTTATTATTACCAATGCGCATGTATATGCGGCATTGCCGAATCCAACCATCATGGACAGCGACCGGCGCGAATATCAGGTGAAATCGGCGCTGGCTTGCAAAACCCGCGACCTGGTTATTCTGGAGATCGAGCTGCCCGCCGGCGTTATTCCATTTGAGATTGAACCGCAAATTACCAATCTGGCGCTGAATTCAGGCTTGGCGGCCTATGGCGACAGCCTGGGGGACGGAGTGGTCACGGACTTGAAAGGCATTCTGCAGGGGATTGGCCCCAGCGTGATTGAAATCAGCGCCGGTATTGTTCCAGGCAACAGCGGCGGGCCGGTGGTCGGAGAAAAATTGCGAGTGATCGGAGTGTCAACTTTTTTGAAGCGCACATCGCTTTCTCAGAATATTTTTGACGGCACCCGGTTCGGCAATAAAGACGCTAAAGAGGAAGGTGTCCGCCGTTTTGCAACCCGCGTGGACAATATGGAATTGAATGATTTTGAAATTATCGACCCGGAACAGAAACAAAAAGATCTTGACGCGATTCATACTTTGCAGTCGGCTAATAATTCGCTGATACAAAATATCCGCGGTTATAAAAACAGTTTCGAGGCGCTGATGTTCTATATGAAAACTTACGTTCCGCTGGATAACGTATGGAACTACCGCTGTTCGGTGCATTTTCTTGACGAAATGTTCAAAAGCGAAATAGAAAAAGCCAGATTTATTTCTGTGATGCTGGGGATGCCCATGAACAACGCCTCGGCGGCGGAACGGGCTCAAGCACAGAATCTGTTCGAAAGCATGCAGTCCTCCCGCAAGAGTGAAATCACCTGTCCGCGCTGTCACGGCGCCGGTATTATCAGAATCAATGACAGCCGCAATCTTATGGCGGAGACGGAGAAGCGCACCTGTGAAGTCTGTCAGGGCAATCCAAAACGCAGCTTTATAATCTACAATCTCTACAGCGCCTTTCTCAGCGGCAGGTTCAAATCTTCAACACAGGATTTTTCCGGACTGTTTCCCGGTTGCAGCGATCAGACCGCGGAGGCAGTGTTGAAATCATTGGGCTTCCCATATAAAATGGACTATTGCGGCGCTGTATCCGTCTGGCAGTACATGGGAAACAATATTTATCCGGAGGCAAAATCCACGCATCTGTTTTTTGTAGCCAGCCGGCTTGAATCGGTTACGATCACCTTTGATAACAGTCCCGCAATATGGAAAAGATTGCAGGAGCAGATCAGCGCCAAATACGGCAAATTCGACTGGGATATAAATCACGGCAGCTGGCGTGACTGCGGAATCCGCCAGAAGGGGTTTTCTATTGACATGCGCAATGCGGAAATGGGTATGCAGCGAATTGTCATCATCTGTCAGCAGGATATGCTCTCGTATTTGAAGTATCTTGTGCTTAATGACATCGGCAGAAATATCATAGCCGCCCAGGAATGATTTTGCAGAATATTTCGAGTCGATACATATAGGAACAGATGCATTGAGCATCCGTCTCAGGCGCGAAAGAATTTTATTTGATATCTTCAAATAAAAACATAGGGCAGGGGGCGGGTTTGGCCGGATCGGTGTATTCCAGCTTATTTTTTTGCAGATTTTTCAATGGCTCGTAATATTTCAGTTCGCCGTCTTCGCTCTGAGCCATCAGCTTGTAATATTTCAATATTTCCGGCTGGATATAGTAGAACCGGTCGCCGCGCGGGCCCAGGATCAGCGGACAGTCCGATTCGGACAGCAGTTTCGCATAATGTTCATTTTGCTTGATGGTATAAATTTCCTGCTGGTTGAAGTTGGTAATTCCCGATGTGAGGCCGCTTTCCGCGTAGTAAATGCCTTGATAGTCTCCTACGATATTTACTTTTTTCCGTGTACCGGCGCTATGCCGGATAAAATCTATGCGCTGCTGGAACTGAGATTTGCTGTCATCAACGGTAAGAAAACTCAGCTGCAGGATAGTTCCTTTTAAAATAAAATTTGAATTATAGCCCAGATTAAACAGGGCACCGACCCCGAGCAGAATTATTGGCAGAGCCGGCAGTACCAGCGCAATCAGTTTCCTGTCGGATTTGGACATTCTGATGCATCTGTCGGCGAAAAAGAACATCAGCATAACAGCCGGCCATACCGGTGCGGAAAGGGTGCAGATATGCGAACGGCTCTGATAATATGAAAAGAGGCCGATGCCAAGCACTCCGATGAAAAGGCATGAATGGCTGAATAAAGTCACGCGTCCGGAGAACACCCCGCGCAAACCGGCAATAACGGCGGCGACGTAAATTCCGGCGAAGAACACCCACATGCATACTTCCAGCGGTATCGGCAGCGCCCAGAAGCCTGTTTTTAAATACATCTGATGCCCCTGCCAGAAATAGTTCGGGGGAAATATTCTGCCGAAACTCCAGCAGTATGCTCCGTACAACAGCAGAATGGATATGGCGAATGCGGCGCAGAACCATGCCAGATGAATTAATTTGTCGCGGCGGAACCGGACTGAAAGCGTTTCGACGGCGAAGCAGAAGCCGAAAGTTCCGGTTATCGCAACGCCGCTTTCCATATTCCAGAATAAGCATAGCGCGGAACATACCGCGGCCAGCAGATAATATCGCAGTTTGCCTTTTGACTTATAGTAAAGATAAAAGATCAGCATTGCGACAGCCGGCCAGAAAGAACGCAGCGGGTGATACTGGAAATATGGCTCAATAAAATGCTGGTAGATGGTGCAGGCGCAGAGCGGCAGGATCAGAAAAAGAAACATGAGAATCAGCATCAGGTAATTCTTGATCAA
>CAIMFA010000549.1 GCA_903840185.1 uncultured Lentisphaeria bacterium
GTCCGTACAGCGCCGCCCGGTTGTATCCGTATCTGAGCATCATTGATGAAAAATGAATGGCATACGCTCCCGGAGACCGCGGCCAGCATGATTTGATCTCCTCAAAAGAAATCTTCTTAAGAAATCCGCTATGTAAATGATTGCACTCCTTAATGAACGGAATGTTGGTTTTCGCGGAGTCCTGCGCGGGATGCTGGCGCGACTGAACCAGACAGCGACTTATGTGATGAAATTTATAAGCATAGGTGAAACGGAACCAGAGGTCGTAATCCTGCGTATAACGCATGGCCGGATTAAATGTTCCCGAATGCCCGAAGCATTGGCGCGGAATCAGCAGCGTGCAGCCGCTGATGATGCCGCCGCAGATAAAAGCCGGCCGGAACCGCTCCGGATCGCAATCCTCCAGCTTTAACGTGCCGGTGATTTTTGAATCCCGGTCAATGTAGTCCTGGTCTGAATATACGATAACATCGTCGCGCCCGATTTTTTGAAGATATTCAATCTCGGCCTGTATCTTGTCCGGATAATATACGTCATCATGACTCAGCCAGGAGAAATATTCGCCCTGCATTTCCTGTATCGCCAGATTCAACGCCGTTGCCACCCCGCCGTTTTCCTTCTCAAAATAGCGGATTTTATCGCCATAGGAAAGCGCAATTTCGCGAGTCTTGCCGCCGTCTTTCGAACCGTCGTTGACCACCAGTATTTCTATATTTTCATAGGTCTGCGCCAGGGCGCTGTCAATGGCCTCCCGCATATAGTTGGAGCCATTGTAGACTGGTATGACAATTGTTACTTTAGGTGATGACTGCATAAATAAATCTTATGTTTACGGAATTTAACCCCAAGACACAAAGAAACAGAGAAACCATTTTTACCACGAAAAACACGAAAGGCACGAAAAAAATCCAAGACACGAAAAAAACAAAACCATGAGTCAGCGGATGATCGCGTGAAACGCAAGCATCCGCTGACTTGTCGTTTTAATTTCTTTATTTTCTGTATTACTTTCGTGTTTTTTCGTGCTTTTCGTGGTTAACCTGTCTTTGTCTTTCCTCTGTGTGCTCTGTGGTAAATATTCCCTGTTTTCTGTATTAGTTTTCAGGTTTTATTCTGACTCCTGACTCCTGACTCCTGACTCCTGACTCCTGACTCCCGGCCTCTGACTTTATTTCGCTATTTTCGCCAGCAGATTGCGGAGTCTGCGCTGCCACTGCCGGATTGCATCCTTGTCTTTATCCCTCAACACTTTACTGGCAAGGCGGCGGAGTATGCTGCCCCGCATGGTCTTCTGATTCTGCAGGTTGAATTCGTCGGCAAATTTCTGCAAGTCATTTCTGCTGTACTCTGCCGTGTAAAAAAATGTTTCATCGCTGTTCAGCCAGTCTTCCTCTTTGATTATCCCTTTTTCCAGGCTCATCCGGTACAGTTCGGTTCCGGGCAGAATCCAAAGCCCCGGCTGGGGGATCGGCAGCAGTCTTTCCGGCTGGATTTTACGCATCATCTGAATGGTTTCTTTAACGGTATGCATCGTTTCGCCGGGGGAGCCGACGATTAAATAAGCATTCGGTTTTATGTCCGCCTGGCGGCAAAGCTCGAATGCCCGGCAGTTATCTTCGACCGTAAATTTCTTGCCGATGTTTTTCAAAATTTGCGGACTGCCGGATTCGATGCCGAAATCTATGCGGTAACACCCGGATTTTTTCATCCATTTCAGGGTTTCCAGCTCAATTTTTACCGTGCCTTCAGCCGCCCAGGTCAAGTCCAGTTTACGCTCAAGCAGCGCCTGGCTGAGTTCTATACAGCGCCTGCTGTCGATCAGCAGATTGTCGTCAAAGAACAGAATCGCCCTGATCCCCTTTTCGTGATAGAGGTATTCAACTTCCGCCATGACGCTTGGAATACTGCGCTTGCGCATTTTGCATCCCCAGTAGGCTGAAGAGGAGCAGTAAATGCATTGGAACGGGCAGCCTCTTGACGTCATGACCGCCGCCGCCCGCCTGGACATATCGTAAAGTCCGTTGTACTGGCTGTAGTCGAACTGCTCATGAAGCAGCATCGGCAGACTGTCCAGATTATTTTCGAAGACCCGGGGCGCGGTCCGTATGATTTTGCCGTCAAGCCTGTAAGCAAGTCCGGTAATGGCACTGACGTCTCCGCCGCCTGCAATGGCGTCCAGCAGTTCGCGGAATGTATGTTCGCCCTCTCCAATCACGACATAGTCGGCGGGAGTCTTGATAAACACATGTTCAGGAAACGCCGACGCATGCGGGCCGCCGGCTGCAAGCTTAGCCTGCGGGAAAAGTTCACGGGCCAGCCTCAATACCTGCCATGCCTGCCCCCGCTCGATCGTCCAGCACGTCACCCCCACAACATCAGGCAACGGGGAATGAATCAGCCTGTCGCGCAGCTCATCCCATGACCAGGCCGCCGCATCGAGAATCGCAACCTGGTGTCCGGCCTGCTGCGCCACGGCGCCGATGTACCCCAGACCGAGCGGCGGAAAGTCCGCGCGGGAGGGATTGATGCGGGGAGGATTTATTAAAACTACATTCATTATAGTCCAATCTTTTTTGCCAGTTGCAACGCTGAACTTAACCACAGAAACATCCCGCAGTCGCGGGACTAACAAGACACGGATAAATCCGTTTTTACCACGAAACACACGAACAGCACGACAAAAAATCCCAGACACGAAACAAAACATAACCATGAGTCAGCGGATGATCGCGTGAAACGCAAGCATCCGCTGACTTGTCGTTTTAA
>CAIMFA010000550.1 GCA_903840185.1 uncultured Lentisphaeria bacterium
TATGTTCAACGGGTCTCTAATTCCTCGGAGTGTACCAAAATGAAGAAAAGGATTTCTTTGTGTTTCTGTGGTTATAGACTGTCCAAAATGAGCGGAAATGGTGTCCAAAATGTTTGTAGCCCGCTTCGCGGGAGTTGAAAGCGAGAAAAGTTGAAAGTTAAAGCAGTAAAACAGAATAATATCATGCTCAACAACTATCTAAAGTCTCCGGATGGGTGTCCAGAATGAGGTTGACCGGTGTCCAAAATGTCAGAGTTGATCCACAGATGACACAGATGATAAAGACAAAAAAAGATTTCTCTGTGCCTTTGTGCCTGTGGTTAAGGACTGTCCAAAATTAGGGTAACGGGTGTCCAGAATCCAGCGTTTAAGGCTGTTTATTGCCGGAACAGGAGTTCGCGCAGCATGCGGAAAGCATTGGCGACAGCCCTATTGCGGACGGTTTCACGCGAGCCGCGGAAGTTAAACTTCCTGACTTCTGCAAGTTCTTTCACTCTGACGCCGATGAATACCAGGCCAACCGGTTTATCCTCAGTTGCGCCTCCGGGGCCGGCGATGCCGGAAACCGCAATCCCGGCGTCGGTATCGAATCTGGCGCAGACATTGTCAACCATGGCGGCGACGCATTCCTCGCTGACCGCGCCATGTTTAATCAATATCTCTCCGGGAATCCCGAGTATTTTTCCCTTGATTTCATTACTGTACGCAACAATTGAACCTTTGAAAACATCGGATGATCCGGCCAGATCGGTAATTGCCGCCGCGATCATGCCGCCGGTGCAGGACTCCGCCGTGGACAGGGTAAATTTGCGGCTTCGCAACTGGAACGATACTTCCTCTACCAGCGACAGCGAATCATTGGCCAGCACCGCGATGCCGAACAGTTTCTTCAGTTCAGCGGCTTTAGTTTTCAACAACGGGCGGTCAGGTCCGGTAAGAAACACCCGCACCCCTTCCGCGGAGGCGCAATATGCCAGTTCCACCGGCAGATAGCCGATGACAGCCTCCACCTGCTGCTGTATCATCAGTTCCGCAGCCCCGGCGACCATGAAATGTTCTGTAAATGTCCGTTCAGCGGCAATCGCGGTCAGTTTCGGCATTACCTCCTCCGAGAACATCGGCTCCAGTTCCGAAGGCGGCCCGGGCAGCAGAATAATGATCTTTGAACAGCCGTTCTTCTGAGTGTTGAGCCAGAGGCCGGGGGCGGTGCCGTTACGGTTTTCCAGCACAACCGCGTTCTCCGGCACCTGTGCCTGGGAGAAAAGCGCTTCCGGCGCATGTCCGCGTTTCAGGCACAGCCAGTGTGCTTCAAGTTTTTTGCGGAGCTCCGGATCTTCCATAAGCTTGAGACCGAAGAATTCGCAGACGACCTGCCGGGTGATGTCATCGCTGGTGGGTCCGAGCCCGCCGGTGGTGATGATGATGTCGGATACCGGAACCAGGTTTGCCAGCGCTTCTGTCATTGATCTGCCGGAGTCGGGAACAATGGCCCCGCGTTCAATGGAGAACCCCGCCGCGGTCAGCGCCTGCCCGAGAAATGCCAGGTTGGTGTTGACCGTAGTGCCTCTAAGCAGTTCGCTGCCGGTGCTGATAACCGATACTTTCATTGTCCATTTTCTCCATATAAGGCGCTCTATGAATCTAAAAATTACATAATAGATTGCGAAGATTTTGAGGGTTGGTTCGTATTCTGAAAGGCCGCCGATACGGTAGTATCGAAGGCGCTTGAAGGGTACGGATCCAAATCCAAAAGATCGCAATGCAGCCAGTCTATAAGGAATTTTTAGATTTATAGAGCGCTGGTTGCTTGTTTACTTAAGAAACGAAAATACATTACTACAATCTGGATATTTTTAAATAAGACAAATATATTTTAATACGGTTTAAATATGGATATCAAAGTAAAGAAGTCACGGGTAAACGGAGTTATCTCCGTTCCAGGATCGAAGTCGCACACGATCCGGGCAGTCGCGGCCGCAACCATGGCGGAGGGTGTTTCCGTAATTCATTCCCCGCTGGAGTCGGAAGACACCAGATCGTGCCTGAAAGCCGCCGTCCTGTTCGGTGCGAAGGTTGAGGAAACTCCTGACTGCTGGCGCATCACCGGCACCGGCGGCCGCTTCAAAGATCCCGGCCATACGATCGACATGGGCAATTCCGGCACCAGTTTGAGAATCTTCTCCGGCCTTTCCGCGCTGGCAGGATTCAAAGTGACATTCGACGGCGACGACTCTCTGCGCACCCGCCCGATGGGCCCGCTGCTGGACGCGCTGGCGCTGACAGGCGTCAAGACGGAATCCCGCGACGGCAAATGTCCGGTTTCTATTCAAGGCCCGCTGCCCGGCGGCAAAATCAGCGTCAACGGCAAGAGTTCGCAGTTCCTTACATCGCTGCTCTTCGCCGCGCCGCTCGCCGTGCAGGACACTGAAATCAGCGTGTTCAATCTGAACGAAAGACCATACGTTGAAATTACCCTGGGCTGGCTTGACCGGCTGGGAATCAAATACGAACGCAACGCGGACATGTCATGGTTCAAGATTTACGGCAGACAGCATTATCCGCATTTCGAATGGACGATCCCGGCGGACTTCTCCACGGCGGCATTCCCGCTCGGAGCCGCTGCACTGGCGGGTGGCGAAATCGAGATCAGAAACCTGGATTTCAGCGACCTGCAAGGCGATAAAGCCGTATTCGATTTCTTTGACAGGATGGGCGCCGAGGTGAAGCGCGGGGCACTCTCCACTATTGTCCGCCCCGGCAGAGAATTGAACGGAATAGATGTTGACCTGAACGCCACGCCGGACGCGCTGCCGCTGATGTCGGCAGTCGCCGCCTGCGCCAAAGGCACAACCAGGCTGCTGAACGTTCCGCAGGCCAGGATCAAAGAGACCGACCGCATTGCCTGCATGACTCGCGAACTGCGCAAAATGGGCGCGAACATCACAGAACTTGAAGACGGCATGGTGATTGAGGGAACGAAGCTGCATGGCGCAGTGGTTGACGGGTACGGCGATCACCGCATTGTCATGGCCATGGCCATAGCAGGGCTGGCGGCGGAAGGCGAAACCATCGTCAAGGGGGCGGAAGCCGCCGCCGTGACGTATCCCGATTTTATTAAAGATTTTGTTAGTTTAGGTGCTGATTTTAAAATAATTTGACCGTGATAAGCGGTCAGGAGGATGAATTGAGAAACAGACCGGAAAGCAGAGTAAGGCTGGAAGTCAGCTTGAAGAAACTGAAGAATAACTTCCAGAACATCTGTAAAAGCGTGGAGCCGTGCTCCGTACTGGCCATACTTAAAGCCAATGCTTACGGACTGGGCGTGATAGATATCGCCAAAGCCTTGAAAGCCGCCGGAGCAGCAGGATTCGGGGTCGCCGAAATCAATGAGGCGCTGCAACTGAAAGACATGGGACTGCCGGTGCAGATTCTCGGCAATATTCTGCCGGATGAGATCCCGGTCGCAATCAGCAACGGCATTATCTGCCCGGTCAATGACTTCAGGGCTGCACAGGCGATCAGCCGGGAAGCCGTCAAACAGCAGAAAACTGTGGAGTGCCATTTCAAGATTGATACCGGGATGGGGCGGCTCGGGATGCTGGTGCAGGACGCTTATGAGCAGATTTTTGAAACGGTCAAACTGCCCAACTTGAAATGTGAGGGTATTTACTCCCATTTTCCCATGGCCTACCAGGGTGGCGACGATTACACCCGCAACCAGATAAATTCTTTTACGGCACTGTTGAAAAAACTGGATGACGCCGGAATAAAATTCAGTAAAATCCACATGGCCAACAGCGATGCGATCAACAATTTTCCGGAAACCTGCACTGCGCCGTTCACCCACGTCCGCACCGGCCTTAACCTTTACGGCTTGTTTGACAGTCAGGGCCGGCGTTCCATGAACCTGGAGCCGGTGCTGGAACTTAAAACCCGTCTCGCGGCAGTGCGCAAACTTCCGGCAGGCTCGACGATTGGCTACGGCAGAACTTACCGTCTGATGAAAGATACTTTGATCGGCACCATCGCCGCCGGCTACGCCGATGGCCTGCCGCTGGCGCTCTCCAACCGTGGATATGTGCTTATCCGGGGACATCTCTGTCCTGTGCTAGGCAGGGTTTCAATGGATTACACGACGGTTTCACTGGAATGTGTTCCGGATGCACAGTGCGGCGATGAAGTCGTCTGTATCGGACATCAGGGCGAAGGCGCCATTCCCGCGGAACACTGGTCGCAGCTCAAAGGCACCCATGTCTATGAACTGCTCTGTTCAGTCGGTTCCCGGGTTGAAAGAATCTATCTGGAAGACTGAGTCTACCGGCGTTTTAACAGGTTTTCAAATTCCGCAACTTTTGCGGGGTCATAGCCGTATCGTTCGGCAATTTCCGGCGGAACTGTACGGTATTCAACCCTGCAACGCTGATTCCCGTTGATAAAGTTAATCCCGACCGGTGTTGTCCTGCATATTTTAATGCTGCCCGAACCGCGTCCGTCTGTTCCGGCAAAGGCGGAACACAAAACCGCGATATATTGCGGATTAAACATATCTTCTGCAAGAACACTTGCAGTCAACAATGCGATTATTAATATAGCCGCATAACCTTTTTTCATGATCTCATACATAATAAATATTCCCTGCGCCGGATTTTTAACCGTCTGACATTTAGTAAAACGGACAAACTATTCTATTTATTGTAGTAGCATGAAAAAATTATTTGGTTACAACTGTTTGGAAAATAACTTTTCTGTTATTACAAAAATGTAATTATCGGGCAATGGCAATACAATTTTGTCTTTCTAGCAAATATCACAAAAATGCTGTATTTTTTGCAAATGCATTATTATTAGCTATTTACATATATTTCAAAATTATTGGCATGCCATTTGCTATATAAACTCACAACGTTCGTAAAAAATAAACGTCAACAGAAGGAATGAAAGGAAATGAAAAAGACTGAGGCTATAATCAAGCCGGAGCTGGTAACTGACGGAGTCTTTAATGCAGGAGCAATGGAGCGGCGGCAACAACAACAACAACAACGACAACAAAGTGTGTTTGCTGGTTGATTATTCGGCATCCTCTTTCGCGGCAGTCTTTTTTAATTCGCCGGAAGAGATAATTCCGGGAAGAATAAACTATATATCAATAACATATAATTTTTTTTAAAACATATTCAGGGATTTAAAACTATGAAACGATTAATGAAAATCAAAAACTACAAAGTCCTGCTGACGGCGTTGCTGCTTCTGGCAGGCAGCGCAGTATTACTGGCAGCGGATGCGGCTCCAGCAGCAGCACCGGCGGCCGCGGCAGTAGCACCGGCAGCGGCTCCCGCTGCAGCAGCGATTGCTCCGGTATCGAAAGTAAATACCGGCGATACAGCATGGGTGCTGGCATCGGCGGCACTGGTAATGTTAATGACCGTTCCCGGCCTGGCCTTCTTCTACGGCGGCCTGGTCAGGAAGAAAAACGTGTTATCCATTCTTATGCAGTGCTTTGCGATTATGTGTCTCATAAGCATCCACTGGGTGGTAATCGGCTACAGTTTGTCGTTCGGCCCTGATGTCGGCGGCAAGGGACTGATCGGAAGTTTAAGCTGGGCATTCCTCAACGGGGTCGGGCTGGAACCGCATGATTTTTATGCAACGACCATTCCGCACCAGGCGTTTATGATCTTCCAGTGCATGTTTGCCGTAATCACCCCGGCGCTGATCATCGGCGCATTTGCCGAACGGTTGAAATTTTCCAGTTTCTGCGTATTCACGCTGCTGTGGGCGACATTTGTCTATGATCCGCTGGCGCACTGGGTGTGGGCCAACGGCGGCATCCTCGGTACAGCGGGCGGCATGGGCGCACTGGACTTTGCCGGCGGTACTGTAGTACATATTAACGCGGGGATGGCGGCGCTGGCCGCAGTCCTGATCCTCGGCAAAAGAAAAGGTTTTCCGGAAAAGATTTCTCCGCCGCATAATCTGCCGTTTGCAGTACTTGGAGCAGGTTTGCTGTGGTTCGGCTGGTTCGGATTCAATGCCGGAAGCGCGCTGTCGGCAAACGGCCTGGCGGCGAGCGCTTTCGTTGTGACTCATATCGGCGCCGCTATAGCCGGGATCACCTGGGCGGTAATGGACTACATCTTTAATAAGCGTCCGACGGTTCTGGGTATCATCACCGGCGCGGTTGCGGGACTGGTTGCGATCACCCCGGCGTCAGGTTTCGTAACCCTGGCCGGCGCATTCGGCGTCGGTATCGGCGCTGGCGTAATCTGTTATCTTTCAGTAGCATTCCTCAAGCCCAGATTCCATTATGATGATTCGCTTGACGCATTCGGCGTACACGGCATCGGCGGAATATGGGGCGCGATCGCCACCGGTATTTTCGCGACCACCAGCGTCAACAGCGGCGGCGCGAACGGACTGCTCTACGGCAATCCCGGGCTGCTCTGGATTCAGATTAAAGTCGTCCTCATTACCATGGTTTTCTCTTTCGTCGTATCGTTTATCCTGTTTAAACTGGTAGACGCGGTAATGGGTCTGCGGGTTTCCGACCATGAAGAACGCATCGGGCTGGATCTGAGCGAACATCGCGAAGCAGCTTACACAATTCTCGAATAACGGAGGTTTATTATGAAATATATCATTGCGGTCATTCAGCCGGACAGGCTGGACGACGTATTACAGAAGCTCGAAGAGAAAGAGATTCATCTCGTCACTGTCTCCAGCGTCATGGGGCGCGGCAGACAGAAAGGAATCCCGGCAGTTTACCGCAGCCATAAAGAGGCCGGCAGCCTCTTGAAGAAAACCAAGCTGGAGATCGCCGTCAACGATGATTATGTAAACCATGCGGTGGATGCAATCATCGGCGGCGCGCAGACCGGCGAGATCGGTGACGGGAAGATATTCATCATTGACCTGGATGAATGTATCCGTATCCGAACTCAGGAGACAGGTAATCTTGCAATAGGATAAACAATCATAAAATATATATTCCCGGCCTGTTAAACGAACGGCCGGGAATATTATTAATAACAACAAAACATATCAAGGGGGGCTTTAAGATGTGTAGAGAAAGGGTATTTTTCAGAACAAAACGGTTAATTTACGCCATTGGGAAATCCGGCAGCCGCTGTTATGGACTGCAATGCCAACAATTTCAACAATGACCACTTATTTAATCACAGGTTCTGAAAATGAAGAAAGTAATTATTGAATACAAGATGCTGATTCCGGCGGTACTGTTTATATTAGGCGCATTTCTGATTTTTGCGAGAGACGCATCAACTTCGACAACAATGACTGTAGCGTCGCTTCAAATTCCAGCGGCGGCCCAGACCGCAACGGCATCCGGCGTTACGGCGATCCATCCGGCGGCTGCTCCGGCACAGACAGCGGCCGCGGCTCCGATTTCAAAGATAAACTCAGGCGACACCGCCTGGGTGCTGGTGGCGACAGCAATGGTGATGCTGATGACCGTGCCAGGTCTGGCATTTTTCTACTGCGGGCTCGTGAGAAAGAAAAATGTCTTGTCAATTTTGATGCAGTGCTTTACTATATTGTGCATCCTGAGCCTGCACTGGGTGATAATCGGATACAGCCTGGCATTCGGTCCAGACCTTGCCGGAAAAGGGTTGATCGGTGGAGCGGAATGGGCATTTCTAGAAGGCGTCGGGCTGGAACCGCATAATTTTTATGCGACAACGGTTCCGCATCAAGTTTTTATGATTTTTCAGTGCATGTTCGCGGTGATCACCCCGGCGCTGATTATCGGAGCGTTCGCCGAAAGAATAAAATTCAGCAGTCTCTGCGTGTTTATTCTGCTGTGGGCGACACTGGTATATGATCCGCTGGCCCACTGGGTCTGGTCCAACGGCGGCTTCCTCAGCACGGCGGGCGGGATGGGCGTCCTGGACTTCGCGGGAGGTACTGTGATTGAAATCAATTCCGGCATGGCGTCGCTGGCGGCAGCGATTATTATCGGAAAAAGAAAAGGCTATCCGGATAAAATATCACCACCGCATAATCTGCCGTTTGCGGTACTCGGCGCAGGGTTGCTCTGGTTCGGATGGTTCGGGTTTAATGCCGGCAGCGCGATGGCGGCAAACAGCATAGCGGCAAACGCATTTGTGACCACCCATATCGCGGGTGCAACCGCCGCGGTGGCGTGGGCAATTATGGACATTATATATAACAAACGCCCGACGGTTCTGGGTATCATCACCGGTGCGGTGGCGGGGCTGGTGGCGATTACTCCGGCATGCGGCTTTGTCAACCTGCGCGGCGCCATCGGCGTCGGACTGGGAGCCGGAGTGCTGTGTTATCCGGTAGTGGCTTTCCTTAAGCCGAAGTTTAACTATGATGATTCGCTGGATGTGTTCGGCGTTCACGGCATCGGCGGCATCTGGGGCGTGATTGCCACCGGTCTTTATGCGACGACCAGTGTCAACGAAACCGCCGCAAACGGTTTGTTCTACGGTAATCCGGCGCAATTCTGGATTCAATGCAAAGCCGCGGTGATTACTATAGTTTTCTCTTTTGTCGTGTCATTTATATTGTTGAAATTAATAGATGCGGTAATGGGACTGAGGGTTACAGACCATGAAGAACGCATCGGGCTGGATCTGAGCGAACATCGCGAAACAGCTTACACAATACTTGAATAACGGAGGTTTATCATGAAATACATTATTGCAATCATTCAACCAGACAGGCTGGACGACGTGTTACAAAAACTCGAAGAGAAGGAAATTCATCTCGTCACAGTTTCCAGCGTCATGGGGCGCGGCAGGCAGAAAGGCATTCCGGCGATCTATCGAAGCCATAAGGAGGCCGGCAGTCTTTTGAAGAAAACCAAACTGGAAATCGGCGTCAACGACGAATATGTAAATGCCACGATTGAAGCCATTATGCAAGGCGCACAAACCGGCGAGATCGGCGACGGCAAGATTTTCATTATGGATTTAGATGAATGTATCCGCATCCGGACCCAGGAAACTGGCAATCTGGCAATCGGATAAATATTGATTTCCCTGTATCCCTGATCCCTGGCCTGCCGGAAAGCCCCCCTCTCCGGCAGGCCGCTTTATTTAGCGGACTTTAGCGTTTTATTTGTATATCTGCTTTTTGATAAGCTCAAATATATATTCGTGCCCCTTGTGATTGGGGTGTATGCCGTCGTGCAGCAGCTTAAAATGCTCATTATTGCTCTGCTCCAGAACATCTTTGGACCAAATCGAATGTATATCCACCAGTTCAACTCCGCAGGCATCGGCAGTTTGTCTGACTACGTCCATGTATTCGGACAAGCTTTTTCTGGTCTGGATGCATTCGATATTGCAGGAATAATCGAGCGGATTTTGAGTCAGCAGCAGCAGCGGAATGCCGTTTCCCTTGCAGAATGCGCACAGTTTGTTCAGTTCTGTTTTAAACTTTTCCAAACCGTCCCTGCCGCCGCAGGAATCATTCATGCCGAACATCGCGGTGACAAAATCCGGCTTGAACCGCCGGATCTTGTCGATGGCGAAATCCGCGTCCTTGTTCAGAAAGCTGCCGCCGACCGCGGTGTTGATGATGGTATATTTCCGCTTGGAATACGCCAGTCTTAACAGCGTGTCAAAGTGTTGAAGGTAATTCTCATAGCCTTCAGTGCAATGATTATACTCGGTTATGCTGTCGCCCAGCGCCAGCCAGACAAAATACCCAGAGTCTTCGATAAGTTTTTTCAGGTTCATTATGCTGCCTTTATTTCATTCATTAAAGCGATAGAGTTGGAAATCAAATGTGCTAGCCGATTTGCAATGTAAAACGCCGTCGCCAAATGAAGCTCCCGGATTGCCGCAGACAGCTTCCAGTTTCAGACTGCGTCCACGGAGCAATGGAATACTCAGATCCGCGGTGTCCTGTGCGGCGCCGTTGCGGTAAATCCCGATATATCCGGAACATTTTCCCGGGAATTCCGGGCAGACCGAAACGATGGCGCTAACGTTGCCGATGTCCGGCATTTCCCCGGCGGGAAAAATCAGGCCGCGCATAATCTCCAGCCGGTGCGGGGCTAAACGGTCGAAGAAATCCCGGCTGGCTGCGCTTTTTTCCGTCGAAAGCTCCGTCAACGCGCCCCAATAAAGGGGGTTGGCGAAAACGCCGGTGCCAAGAATATATTCCAGCGGATAACACGCGTCGTCAATCTGCGGCATCATCTCTATTTCCAGTTTGCGTGCCGGAGCGTATTTGAGCGTATACCACAGATTCCGCAATGAAATGTACGGGTGATAGAAACGGTGATCTTTCAGGTTGCGCCCTCTGTTTTCCAGGAACAGGCGGCCGTAGTCCAGACCGAAATCGAAATTAGGCCGGTTGCGGCGGGTGACATCCATTGAAATCACTAGTCCGGGAATGGCCGATTTCAACTCATGCAGCAGCTGCCGGTAGGCTTCGTAATGTATATTGGCATCACCCAGCAGGGTATCGTAGAGGCTCAGCTGGTAAAGGTCGAATTTAAAGCGTTTAACTCCGAATTCACGGTATAGAGCTATTATCTTCTCCCGGATATGACGGAAGTATGCCGGATTGCACAAATCCATGCCGCTGTAAGTTTCGCCGTGGCCGAGCGAACGCATTTCCACTGGAACAAAATCGCTGCTTCTGGCCAGCAGATTCCACGGATTGCTTTCCAGCATCGTATCGCGGCATTCAGCGCCGTCCCATTCTTTGGATTCCGGCCGCGAAGAATCCATACCCAGCGGATTCATCCAGATACCGAGATTGACTCCGAGTTCGGCACACCGCCGGCTGATTGCAGTGAACGAATCGGGAAACTTTTTCAGGTCAACATCGCCCATGAAAGTTTCGAACCAGCCGTCATCAATGAACAGAGTCTTAATTCCGGAAGCGGCGGCGGCCACCACTTCCTGCATGATCTTCTCCTCGTTGATGTCCTTGCCGAAAGCAGGCCAGGAATTAGCCAGGGTTTCGACTTCGGACGACGGGTCGCAATTGTAACGCGCCGCCTGATAGCGATGCAGTCCCAGCAGCGAACCGGACTCTTCAATCAGGCCGATGACACAGCCGTTGGCGCGGCGCTATTCACCGGGTCGCAGATTGTCAAAGCCCAGCCCGGCCATATTTACGGCGCGGTTTGAACTGTTCCACAAAAAATCATATTCCCCTTTGA
>CAIMFA010000551.1 GCA_903840185.1 uncultured Lentisphaeria bacterium
GGACCGCTGGGGCCGCTGGATTTATCAAATTATGCCGACAAGGAATTCTTCCTGATTGACGAAGCAACCGGCAAGAGTGCCTTTTCCGGCAGGATAAAACTGCGGATGAAAGAACAATATTACACCGGCAGCAAAGACGAAATTGTGCCGTTGAACGGCGAAGACGTTTACGAAATGGATTTTTCAAAATTCAAAACACCCGGAAATTACCACATCATGATTCCCGGAATCGGGCGTTCCTGGAATTTTGAAATCGGCGGCAATGCCATCGGCATGGCCTTTTATACGCACATCAGAGGGCTTTACCATCAGCGTTCCGGCATTAAAAAAGGCCCGCCGCATACCAACTGGCTGATGGACGCGGACCACATGGAAAGCTGGGTTGGCGGCTTTTCACCCAACTCCGCCGATTATGATACGGATGAGGATAAGGGCTACGGCTACACGGATGAAAACGGCAAACCGGTAAAAGTCGAACATTTCGACGTCATACGGGAAACGGCGACTAACATAAAACTTCCGGATGTGCATGGCGGCTGGTGGGATGCGGGGGATTACGACAGACGTTCATATCACTTCAGAATCGTCGAAGATCTGCTCACTGCGTATTTCATGTTTCCGGAGAAATTTACGGACAAGCAGCTGGACATTCCCGAATCCGGCAACGGCATTCCCGATATCATTGATGAAGCGGCCTGGGGGATTGAAGTCTGGCGGCGCGCCCAGACTGAAAAAGGCGGCGTCGGCATCTGGCTGGAAGCTGACAGTCATCCGAAATTTATCAACCCCGCCACCGATACCCAGCGCTATTATGTCGGACTGCCCACCCGGTGGGGAACGATTCAGTATGCATCGTATTGCGCCATGCTTGCCCGCGCTTACAAGCAGTGCGGCGCCATGGACAAAGCCGGGCTCTATTTCCAGTCTGCGGCCAGGGCGTTCGATTACGCGATCAACCCGGAAAATACGGTTAAATTCTCCTGGAAACACCTGAATAAAGAAAAGCAATATGTCGAATACCACTATTCTGAATCACCCAAGCTTGCCAAAACGGAAGTATTCAAAGCGGCGCTGAATCTTTTCCTTTACAGTTCCGACAATAAATACAAGGCCTGGCTTGACCGGAATTCATTTGAAGCGGCATTACAGGAACTGGAATATCCCCGGACGCCGTTTTTCCTGATGGAGCTGTTCCTGGCAAAAGATCTGTTTCCGCAATACGCCAAAGCATACAGCGCGGAAATGATCGGCCAGGCGGAGCAATGGCTCTCCAACCAGAATGCTCTGGCGTATCGCAATGTAACCTGGCCGACCGATCATCCCTACTTCCGCCATCTCAGCTGGGGCGCCGCAATTCCGTTTAACAAGGGACGGTCTTTCATCGCTGCGTATCGCATTACCGGAAACTACAAATACCGGGATGCCGCGCTGCTGCTGAATGACTGGCTGTGCGGCGCCAATCCCATGGGACGCTCCCTGACCACCGGACTGGGGAAAAACTATCCGGGGAGATTGCTGTCAATCCCCGCGGACACCGACGGAATTCTTGAACCGCTGCCGGGAATAACGCTCTATACCTATACATTCACGGTCAACTACAACGCAAAAAAAATGATTTACGCCCTCAACTACGAGGCGCGCAAAGACCATGACTTCCCCGGACTGGACATCAGCCTGATGCCGGAATCAATTTCCAAAGGGCGCAATATGAGTTATGATGAAATAACAGCGGCAATGAACAAGTTCTATCCGGTATGGCGGCGCTTCGCCAACATTGAAGGCTATGCGGTTGACCAGAACGAATTCACGGTATGGGAGACGATATCGCCGTGCGCAGCCTGTCTCGGCTGCCTGCTCCCCGACGGCTGGCTTCCACCGCCGGAATGGAAGAACCGCAAACCGGCGGAAAAACTGGACGAAATGCAGGGTTATCTGTTTCAGCCGTAATCCAGGAGGCAGAATGGGACAGGAAACCCAAAATACAGTTTTACCACGAAAGGCACGAAAAAATCAAAACATGGGTCAGTGGATATTTGCGTTCCACGCAATGATCCGCTGACTCGTCTTTTATTATTTCTTCATTTTCTGTATTACTTTCGTGTTTTTCGTGTTTTTCGTGGTTAACATTTTCCCGGTTTTACCTCTGTGCCCTCCGTGTCCTCAGTGGTGAACATTCCCGGTTTTTCCTCCGCGCCTCTGCCCCATTGCGTTAAATCGTCCCCCGTTTAAAACTTTTATCTTTTTACTTTTATCTTTCTGATTTTCACCTGTCACCAGTCACCAGTCACCAGTCACCAGTTATGCCTTTTTACTATTAGTGATTTTGTCAACCGGAATTGTGAAAACCGGATCAAGCAGGGCGGAAAATGCATTTTTTAAACTCAGGTTTCCGGGCAGCAAAAATCTAAAAAGACATTTTCCCCATGAAGCGCATGAAGGGATAAAGAAAGAATAAAGAATCTCCTCCCGTCCACCCTATCCCCGAGGCAATCGGGGTCTTACGGACGGTTTCCCACGCCCTGCGGGCGGTCGGAGATTCGAAAACCAAAACTAATACTAAAAACTAAATCAAAGCCGCCCCGGAGGGTCGGGGAATTTACCCAATGAAGATTTAAATAATACTTATTCCATGCAATTCAACCCGGAATTGCACAGGACAAACCATATCCGGCAAAGAACTTCAAGCGGACGGCGGTTCGGGGAACAGCCAGGTCAGGTTGTCGTTGTCCCAGTCCAGGATGAATGCGATGGTGAATACGGCGGACCAGGCGAACCCGCGGGCGGCC
>CAIMFA010000552.1 GCA_903840185.1 uncultured Lentisphaeria bacterium
GGCCGCCCGCGGGTTCGCCTGGTCCGCCGTATTCACCATCGCATTCATCCTGGACTGGGACAACGACAACCTGACCTGGCTGTTCCCCGAACCGCCGTCCGCTTGAAGTTCTTTGCCGGATATGGTTTGTCCTGTGCAATTACGGGTTGAATTGCATGGAATAAGTATTATTTTAATTGTTTTACAATTCAATATACAGGAAGATTTTGATATGTCAGCCAAAGCTGCAGTACTTGTTCCTTGTTTCAACGAAGAGGTAAACATCCCCAGTGTTGTCGCGACGTTGAAGAAACATGTGCCTGAAATGGATATCATCATTATCAACGACTGCTCCACCGACCATACCGCCGCTGTCGCCGCCGCCGCCGGAGTCAAAACCGTACTGGATCTGCCATGCAATCTCGGCATCGGCGGGGCTGTCCAGACGGGACTGAAGTACGCTCACCGCAACGGTTATGAACTGGCGATAAAATTTGACGGGGACGGCCAGCACAAAGCGGAGAACATAGCGAAACTGCTGGCGCCGATAGAAGCCAATGAAGCTGACGTTGTGATCGGTTCACGTTTCTGCGCCAAACACGACGGATTCAAATCAACCTTTTTCCGTCGTCTCGGCATCCGGCTGTTCTTCCTGGTGAATTCGGCGCTGATCCGGCAGATGATCACTGACAACACTTCCGGGTTCAGGGCCTATAACCGCCGGGCGCTCTCTTTCCTGGCTAAACGCTATCCGTCATTCGACTATCCGGAACCCGAAGAAGTGATTCTGCTCGGGAAAAATCAGTTCCGCATCAAAGAAGTATTTACTGAAATGAATCCACGCCTCGGCGGAGTGTCCTCCATCTCCCCCATGAAATCGGTATATTATATGATCAAGGTCATGTTCGCAATCTGCATGGTCGCGATGAGGCCGCCGGTAAAACAGGAGAAGCGCTGATATGAACGGATTTTTTGGAGCCCATCAATTTGAGATAGTCGCATTCATCTGCAGTCTCTGTTTTATGTTTTTTATCATTGAGTCCATCAGAAAACAGCTGATCAAGGAAGCCTATTCGCTGGTCTGGATTTTCATGGGAACGATTTTAATTGTTCTGTCAATTGCTCCCCAGGTGCTTAAACTGGTTTCCGACTTCATCGGCATCGCTTATCCGCCGTACACGCTGTCGCTGGTGCTGATTACCGCCATTCTGCTGATTCTGGTGCAATATTCCATCGTCATTTCCAAGCAGACGGAGCGCATCAAGGAACTGACCCAGGAACTTGGCCTGCTGGCGGAGAAGCTGTCCAAAATGCAGGACCGGCTGGATAAACTGGATAAAACTGAAAAATCTTCCAAATAATCAGCGATTGCGGCGATGACACCGCCGGCTGATTGCTATTTGGCATCCGGCAGTCATCAACGGCTCGCCTGATGCCGTAAAAGGAAAATCATGAAGCCTGAAAGAGTGACACAAAATCCAGAGGCGAATGATCAGCTTCTCTATTTTACATCATCAAGTCTTTTAAGTGACGATTCACGACTGATTTTTCTCAGCGACCGGACAGGTTCTCCGAATATATTTATGCGTGAACTCAGTACTGGAAAAGAGCAGCAGTTAACGCATAATAAAGACGGCATTCTAAAATCCTATGTCTACTTTGACGGCACTCCTTACCGCGGACTTAGAGCTTATCCGTAAATAACTCCTAGTTTTCTATATATTATCATGGATGCTGTCAAATGAAGCAGCGCCTCATAATTGGCGGACTTTTTCTCAAATCTCACCAGGACTTTCCTGAAACGA